>DATJHX010000075.1:0-5783 GCA_035493655.1 Nitrosospira sp. | reverse complement strand
GGACAGCGCGAATTGATCATCGGCGACCGCCAGACGGGAAAGACCGCAGTTGCGATCGATGCGATCATCAATCAGAAGGGCGAGAACATGACTTGCATCTATGTTGCGATCGGACAGAAAGCGTCATCCATCAGCAACGTAGTGCGCAAGCTGGAAGAGCACGGTGCGATGGAATATACGATTGTCGTGGCGGCCACGGCGTCGGAGTCGGCGGCTATGCAATTTATCGCGCCTTATTCCGGCTGCACCATGGGCGAATACTTTCGTGACTCGGGTCGGGATGCGCTCATCATTTACGACGATCTGACCAAGCAGGCGTGGGCTTATCGTCAGATTTCGCTGTTATTGCGACGTCCTCCCGGCCGGGAGGCCTATCCTGGCGACGTGTTTTATTTGCATTCGCGGCTGCTGGAACGCGCTGCGCGGGTCAGCGCCGCATATGTCGAAAAGGCCACCAATGGCGAGGTCAAAGGGAAGACGGGTTCGCTTACGGCGCTTCCGGTGATCGAAACTCAGGCAGGTGACGTAACCGCTTTCGTTCCGACCAATGTCATCTCGATCACTGACGGACAAATCTTTCTCGAAACCGATTTATTCAATGCCGGCATTCGTCCGGCTATTAATGCCGGCGTTTCCGTATCGCGTGTTGGGGGCGCGGCACAGACCAAGGTTATCAAGAAGCTGGGTGGCGGTGTGCGTCTCGCATTGGCGCAATATCGCGAGCTTGCGGCTTTCGCGCAGTTCGCTTCCGATCTCGACGAAGCTACCCGCAAGCAACTGGAACGCGGCAAGATGGTTACCGAACTGATGAAACAATCGCAGTATTCCACCCTGAGCGTATCAGAAATGGCGCTCACCCTGTTCGCAGTGAATAAAGGCTATTTGGACGATGTTGAGGTAAAGCGAGCACTGGCATTTGAATCGGCATTGAAGGGCTACATCCGCAGCAAGTATGCCTTCATTATGGACAAGATAGAGGCAACCAAGGACCTTGACGCGGCTACGGAAAAGGAACTTGATGGCGCGATTCAGGATTTCAAAAAGAACGGAACCTACTAATCCATGGCCGGCAGCAGAGAAATACGCAACAAGATCAAAAGCGTAAAAAATACGCAGAAAATCACGCGCGCCATGGAAATGGTGGCGGCATCGAAAATGCGCAAGGCACAGGAGCGCATGAAGAAAGCGCGCCCCTATGGTGAAAAGATTCGAAATGTTGCCGCGCACATGAGCCGCGCGTATACCGAGTATCGCCACCCGTTTTTGATCGACCGTGACTCGGTCAAGCGAATCGGTATTGTCGTGGTTACGTCAGATAAAGGTTTGTGCGGCGGCCTCAACACCAACGTGCTCCGTATGGCCGTGAACAAAATGAAAGCCTGGGAAGCAGAGGGCGAGCAGATCGAAGTATCCTGTATCGGCAATAAAGGCTTCGGGTTCATGAACCGGATCGGCGCCAATGTGATTTCGCATGTGGTAAGCCTGGGCGACGCGCCCGACCTGGAAAAACTGATAGGCGCGATAAAAGTTCTGCTGGACGGCTATACCCAGGATCGTTTCGATCGCGTATATATTTTCTACACCCGCTTCATCAATACAATGAAGCAGGAGCCGGTGATGGAGCAATTGCTTCCGCTTTCCGATGAGCGCCTCCAGACGGGCGAAGGCCCTAAAGGGCAGCGGGGTGTATGGGATTACATTTACGAGCCTGAAGCCAAGCCGGTCATCGACGACATCATGGTCCGGTACGTCGAAGCGCTCATTTACCAGGCCTTGACAGAAAATATGGCGTCCGAGCAATCCGCCCGGATGGTAGCGATGAAAGCAGCATCAGACAATGCTGGCAATGTGATCAATGAATTGACACTCATCTATAATAAGTCACGCCAAGCGGCCATTACCAAGGAATTGTCCGAGATTGTCGGGGGCGCAGCAGCAGTTTAAATATTTGATTGAGCATTTTAAGGAACAACATGAACCAGGGAAAAATTGTTCAGTGTATCGGCGCGGTGGTTGACGTCGAGTTTACGCGCGAAGAGATGCCGAAAGTGTTTGACGCACTCGTGCTTGAGGGAACCGAACTTGCGCTTGAAGTGCAACAGCAGTTGGGGGACGGGGTCGTGCGTACGATTGCGCTCGGGTCCTCTGATGGGCTACGCCGGGGAATGATGGTAACGAATACAGGAGACCAAATCCGGGTTCCCGTCGGTACCAAGACTTTGGGCCGGATCATGGACGTGCTGGGCAAGCCGATTGACGAGATGGGACCCATCGGCGCGGAAAAGACCATGTCGATACACCGCAAGGCGCCGGCATTCGACGAGCTTTCAGCATCTACCGAACTACTGGAAACGGGTATCAAGGTTATCGATCTGGTCTGCCCATTTGCCAAGGGTGGCAAGGTGGGGCTGTTCGGAGGCGCGGGTGTCGGCAAGACCGTTAACATGATGGAATTGATTCGCAACATCGCTATCGAGCATAGCGGGTTCTCGGTGTTTGCGGGGGTGGGTGAGCGGACCCGGGAAGGGAACGATTTCTACCATGAAATGAAGGATTCCAATGTTTTGGACAAGGTCGCGCTAGTTTATGGCCAGATGAATGAACCGCCGGGCAACCGTTTGCGTGTCGCCCTGACTGGTTTAACCATGGCCGAATTTTTCCGTGACGAAGGCCGCGACGTTTTACTGTTTGTAGACAATATCTACCGTTTTACTCTGGCAGGTACTGAAGTATCGGCTTTACTGGGCCGGATGCCATCCGCGGTCGGCTATCAGCCCACCCTGGCGGAGGAAATGGGCCGCCTTCAGGAACGGATTACCTCGACCAAGTCGGGCTCCATTACATCCATTCAGGCGGTTTACGTGCCGGCCGATGATTTGACCGATCCGTCTCCCGCGACGACGTTCGGCCATCTGGACGCAACCGTGGTGCTGTCGCGCGACATCGCCTCGCTCGGGATTTATCCCGCAGTGGATCCGCTCGACTCCACCTCTCGCCAACTTGACCCGCTCGTCGTCGGCGAAGAGCACTACAGCACTGCTCGTGCCGTCCAACAGACCTTGCAACGCTATAAGGAATTGCGCGATATCATTGCAATTCTCGGCATGGACGAACTCTCTCCCGAGGATAAACTGGCTGTGGCACGCGCCCGCAAAATCCAGCGTTTTCTTTCGCAACCCTTCAACGTGGCGGAAGTATTTACCGGTTCGCCCGGCAAGTACGTATCCTTGAAAGATACCATCAAAGGATTTAAAGGCATTGTCGCCGGCGATTATGACCACCTGCCGGAACAGGCTTTCTACATGGTTGGTGGTATTGACGAAGCGGTCGAAAAAGCCAAGACCCTGCAATAGAGAACACTCTAAGTAGGACGGCTCAGTGGGATAGGTTTGCGAAGCGTATAGTCCATCAATTGATGGGAAACAGGAGTAGGATGGGTGAAGCGCAGCGTAACCCATCAACAGATCCCGGGATAGCTCATAGGCAGCTAAGTAGTTGAGTAGGATGGGTGAAGCGCAGCGTAACCCATCGAGGGCGCGCTCCACCACCGCACCCCACAGCAATTAAGCAAGCAGGATGGGTGGAGCGAAGCGAAACCCATCAACAACCTAAATGATGAATGGTAACTAAAATGGGCGTGTTTCACGTTGATATCGTAAGCGCGGAGGAATCCATCTACTCCGGTCCCGCTGAATTCCTGGTTGCGCCTGCGGAGGCGGGCGAGGTCGGCATTTATCCTCAACATACGCCAATGCTGACCCGGATCAAGCCAGGTTCTGTGCGTATCAAAGCGCCCTTGCAGGAAGAAGAGCTGGTGTACGTATCCGGCGGCATGCTCGAAGTCCAGCCGGACGTCGTGACCATCCTCGCCGATACCGCAGTGCGGGGCGCCAATCTCGACGAAATGAAGGCAATGGAAGCCAAGAAGCACGCGGAAGAAGCGATGCGGGACCGATCCTCCGCGATGGACTATGCGCGCGCCCAGGCAGAACTCAGCGAAGCCATCGCGCAGTTAGCGGCAATTCAAAAACTGCGGAAACGCGGGCATTGATTTATCTGGTTCAATAAAGTAGTCGGCAAAGCGCCTCTTGCTATTTCTGTTTCCTGGCTATTTCTGATTCCTGTCTCTTTCCGGCTGCCTGTTATTCGTGGCGTAAGCCCAAAAGAGTTTATTTCCCTCACCTGGGCTTGCCTGGCTGTTCGAAAAGCCGGAACGGTGGCCGTCAACATAAGACTCGGGGACAGTGAACATCCAATCCGTCCCCGTAACATTCTCAAGGAAATGCAGGATCCATGCGTTGCTTCCCTCTCCCACCAAGGGACAGAGGGCCAGGGAGAGGGCGTATCCATGGCGATGCTTGCCGAATTCGCATCCTGCGGGTTTTAACGCTATTTCATATTGGATTGAAGTACACCTCCGTTAGAAACCTTTTGAATCAACCTCTTCGGCCCGCTCTGCCAGTGATAACAGCGCAGTCACAATTCATCAATCCCCCTGCCTGCCAACGCCGGCCAGGCAGCGTGGCCGAGACGCCATCAGAGCAATTGGTGGAATTTGCGATGAACCTGTGATAAAAAGCCTCATGAATCTGAAATGCTGGAATTTCCACGATCGCGGCCTATACCACAAAGCCTGTGCTACTCCTGTTAAGGTAAAGGCTTTATTGATTGTTCATGGACATGCCTAAGCTGAACGTCGTCATTCTCGCCGCCGGACTGGGAAGGCGCATGCACTCGGCGCTGCCGAAGGTGTTGCACCGGCTGGCCGCCAAGCCGCTCCTTGGGCATGTGCTCGATACCGCCCGCGCGCTATCTCCGCAAAATATTTGCGTCGTTTATGGTCATGGCGGCGAAACGGTGCGTCAGACCATGACCGATGAAACGCTTACCTGGGTGCAGCAGGTGCCGCAACTGGGCACTGGCCACGCGCTCATGCAAGCGCTGCCTCATTTGGGCACGGAAGGAGTGACACTCGTCCTCTATGGGGATGTTCCGCTAACTAGCGTTGACACGCTTCAGAGGTTGATCGGTATGGCGGGCGGAGAAACGGGAGGCGTGGAAACGCTTGCGCTCCTGACGGTGGAGTTGGGGGCGCCGACGGGATACGGCCGCATCTTGCGCAATGATGCAAGCGGGATTGTTGCGATTGTTGAAGAAAAGGATGCCAGCGAGTCCCAGCGGCAAATCCGCGAAATCAATACCGGCATCATGGTTATTCCAAACCAATGGCTGGGTGGCTGGCTGCATAAGCTGGAAAACAACAATGCCCAGCAGGAATATTATCTTACCGACATCGTTGCCATGGCAGTCACCGATGGCCTCAGCGTGAAATCCGCCCATCCGCGTCACAGTTGGGAGGTAGCCGGCGTCAACAGCAAGGTGCAACTGGCGGAGCTCGAACGCATTTATCAGAGCGAATCGGCGCAAACGCTGCTCGAGCAGGGCGTAACCCTGGCGGACCCGTCGCGCATAGATATACGCGGGCAACTGACCTGCGGCAGAGATGTGGAAATAGATATTGATTGCATTTTCCAGGGTCACGTACAGTTGGGCGATGGCGTGAAAGTGGGTGCTCACAGCATTCTGAAGGATGTCAACGTTGCCGCCGATTCTGCAATCGCGCCATTCAGCCTGATAGAATCTGCTGAGATCGGCAGGAATTGCCGAATTGGGCCCTACGCACGCATTCGCCCGGGAACCAGGCTGGACAATGACGTTCACATCGGTAATTTCGTTGAAGTCAAAAATAGCACCATCGCGGTCGGCAGCAAGGCGAACCACCT
>DATJHX010000074.1:0-3065 GCA_035493655.1 Nitrosospira sp. | reverse complement strand
GGGCAAGTCAGTCCTCTATATTCCGTCTGTACCTGTACCATTTCATAACGTTGGGATTGATAGCCAGCGGGATTGGCTGCCTGCTCGGTTTTACCGCACAACAGGCCCTGGCATTCTGGCTATCCGAAATGGTCGAGGCGGAATTGCCCTGGCCCACGGTCTGGCCCGCGGTGCACGGGCTGCTGACAGGCGTGGTGCTGCTGCTCGGCTTTTCGCTGCCGCCTTTGCTTAATTTGCGCAGTGTGCCCGCGCTGCGGGTGTTGCGCCGCGATATCGGCATGCCCAATACTTATAGTGTGGCCGGTTATGCGCTGGGTCTGGCGGCATTATCAGTATTGTTTTTGTGGAAAGCGGGCAATGTGCGCCTGGGTGCATCCGTGATGGGAGGCTTCATCGCGGCCATAGCAATTTTCGGTTCCCTGGGTTTCCTGCTGGTCAAAGCACTTGCGCACTTGCGCGGCCAGGCGGGAGGCTCGTGGCGTTACGGGCTGGCGAATATCCGGCGGCGCGCCACTTCCAGCGTGATCCAGGCCGTTGCGTTGGGGTTGGGAATCATGGCGCTGCTTGCGCTGACCCTCATCCGGGATGACCTGCTGCAAAGCTGGCGCACCAGCCTGCCGCCAGACGCACCCAACCATTTCCTGGTGAACATCCAGAAAGATCAACTGGAGCCGCTCGAGTCATTTTTTGCCCAGCGGCATCTGGCGCATCCACCGGTTTTTCCGATGATACGAGGGCGCCTGACTGCCATAAACGATACACCCATATCATCCGAAGATTATTCGGATATGCGTGCAAGACGGTTGGTGGAGCGTGAGTTCAACCTGTCCTGGGCGGATCACATGCAAAGCGACAATCAGATCGTCAAAGGGCATTGGTGGAAAAGCGAGGACCGAGGGAAAGCGATCATGTCGGTCGAGGAAGATATCGCCAAGACCATAGGCATCAATCTTGGCGACACCCTGACTTACGATATCGCGGGCAGCACCTTTTCCGCCAAGGTTACCAGCCTGCGAAAGGTCAACTGGGATTCGTTTCGTGTCAACTTTTTTGTTGTTACCCCCCCCGGCATACTGGATGAATACCCGGTGAGCTACATCACCAGTTTTTATATTCCCCCTGGGGAGATGGAGTTGACCAATCAATTGATCAAAGCCTTTCCCAATCTGCTGGTCATCGACGTGGCCACCATCATCGCTCAGGTGCAAAAAATGATCGAGCAGGTAACCAAGGCCGTCGAATTTGTCTTCCTGTTCACGCTGCTGGCGGGGCTAGCCGTATTATATGCTGCAATCATTTCCACGCAGGATGAGCGCATTCATGAGGCCGCCATATTCCGCGCGCTAGGGGCGAAGCGCGGGCAACTGGCGCGCGCGTGGGCGGCCGAATTTGCCATACTTGGTGGACTGTCCGGACTTTTCGCAGCGGCCGGGGCCAGCGCGCTGGGATATGTCATAGGGGAGTACGCACTGAACTTGAACTACACCTTCGACCTGTGGCTATGGCTAATCGGTCTGGTTGCAGGGGTTGTCGGGGTGACCGCAGCGGGCCTCATGGGAACCCGTTCGGCGCTTTCAACGCCGCCGCTCATGACATTGCGAAAGGTTTGATGAGGCTGCCTCGCCAAAATTGGCAAAATCCCCCTCCCGTTTGATCCGTTTGGTTGTGGAGGCGCAAGAGCTCGATCAGCATCGAGTGGGCGGGCGGTTACCAGAGAACCGGCGGATTGCTCATCTTGATATGGATGCTTTTTACGCATCTGTCGAGTTGCTGCGCTACCCGGAGCTACGCGGATTGCCGGTCGTGATCGGCGGTAGTGGTGATCAGCAGCCGGTTCTCGAAGATGGTCGTCCGCAATTCCTGCGGCTCAAAAATTACGCCGGCAGGGGCGTGATTACAACCGCGACCTACGAAGCGCGCGTTTTCGGAGTTGCGTCCGGTATGGGGCTCATGAAGGCGGCGCAGCTTGTTCCCCACGCTATCCTCCTGCCTGCCGACTTTCATGCATACCGCCATTATTCCCGGCTATTTAAAGCCGCGGTAGCCAGTGTCGCTCCTAAAATCGAGGATCACGGAATTGACGAAATTTATATCGATTTAAGCGGGCTCCCCGGCGATACCTTGACCATTGCGCGGAATATCAAGCAGGCCGTGCGGGAAAGTACAGGACTTTCCTGTTCCATTGGCGTGACCCCAAATAAGCTGTTATCGAAAATCTGCTCCGATCTCGAAAAACCGGATGGACTTACCATCCTGGATATGGCGGATATCCCGGACAGAATCTGGCCTCTGCCGGTCAGAAAAATCAACGGCATCGGTCCCAAAGCCTCCGAGAAGCTCGCTGCGCTCGGGATCACTACTATTGCCGATCTGGGGCACGCAGACACTGTCTTTCTACAGGCGCACTTTGGCCGCGGCTATGGGCAATGGCTGCATGAGGCCGCGCACGGCATCGATGACCGGCCCGTGGTTACGGAATCCGAACCCAGATCGCTCAGCCGGGAAACGACCTTCGAACGCGATCTCCATCCCCGCGATGATCGATACATCCTTTCAAAAATTCTTACGGAGTTGTGCGCGGACGTGGCGAATGATCTCCGCCACAAAGGCTATGCCAGCCGTACCATCAGCGTCAAGCTGCGTTATGCTGACTTCCACACTGTAACCCGTAATATTACGTTATCCTCTCCCACCGCCAATGCCGCGGTCGTTCGCCGGGCGGCCGAAGACTGCCTGCGGCGTGTATCCCTCAAGCAGAAGCTGCGATTACTGGGCGTGCGCGCCAGTACCTTATCTGCGGAAAATAATTTGCGGAGTTCCGGCATGCCCCATCAGGGGGAATTGCCTCTGGCTGAGTAAAATATCGCCTTGCTTCTCACATCATTTGTCTTTGCGTCATGCCTGAAACAAAAACAAGAATACTGCCTCGCCTGCTGATTGCTGCCCTGATTCTGGCAGGACTGGGCTTTGCAGGCTGGTTCGCAACGCGTCCAAAGCCTGTGGAAGTCGAGTTTACCGCGATCGCGCGGGGGACTGTGGAGACCACCGTGGTGAATACGCGAGCT
>DATJHX010000073.1:0-6901 GCA_035493655.1 Nitrosospira sp. | reverse complement strand
GTTGCTGAAAAAAAAATAAACCGTTACTTACTCGGAATCGTATCTTTGCCGCATCTGCCCGAGGTATTGATGCCCGTTCGCACATCCAGCCGGAGTCATGACAAAAAGAAAAACCAGAAAGTCATACTGAATCTCCTGATTGAAGGATAAGCCTCTCATCACCCTCCGTACCCAACCCCTTAACCTGTCGGCAGATTGATATGGCTTCCAGTTCGCCGAAAACGAAACTCGTCATTTATGTGGCCATTGCCGGCAATCTTGCGATTGCCTTTGTGAAATTCATTGCGGCTGCACTCACCGGTAGTTCAGCCATGCTGTCCGAGGGGATTCACTCATTAGTCGACACCGGCAATCAGCTACTGCTGCTCCTCGGCGTTAATCGCAGCCGGAAGCCCGCTGACTCCAAACACCCATTCGGATACGGCAAGGAGCTCTATTTCTGGAGCCTGATCGTCGCCATAATGCTCTTCGGCGTTGGCGGAGGAATGACCATCTATGAAGGAGTCACTCATATCCTGGAGCCAAGGCCCCTTGAAGAACCATTCTGGGCCTATGTGATACTGGGTGTTTCCATGCTGATGGAAGGGATCTCGTGGACTTTTGCAATACGTGCGCTTCTGGCAGAAAAAGGGAAACACAGTTTGTGGCAGACCCTGCGTCGCAGTTACGATCCTTCTGTGCTGACAGTACTACTTGAGGATACAGCAGCCCTGATCGGGCTCATGGTAGCCTTCGCCGGTATATATCTCGCACACCGTTTCAGCAATCCCTATTTCGATGGCGCGGCATCCGTCGTGATTGGTGTAATCTTATGCATCGTATCCGTCATACTGGCCCGTGAAAGCAAGGGGCTGCTAGTGGGCGAAGCAGCGACGCCAGAAGTTGTCGAGAGCGTGACCTCGCTGGCGCTCAATGAGCCGGCAGTGGTAGCGGTTAACCAGGTTCTAACGCTCGTTTTTGGCCCCGAAGAGGTGCTATTGAATATCGAAGCTCAATTCGTTCCGTCGTTGCGGGTAAGTGAATTGGCGAAAGTTGTTTCCCGGCTTGAAGTGACGATTCAGCAATACCATCCCCGCGTCAAGAGAATATTTATCGAAGTGGCGCCGCCGGTGGCTCTGGCAGGCCAACGATAAGGCGCGGACGGGACATATCACTGTTTGCATGCGAGTTACAATTTTGGACCATTCATGCCAGTGCGCATGGAATTCGACTCTTAAGGAGGATCAAGATGCAGATCGGAATGATCGGATTGGGGCGTATGGGCATTAACATGGTGGGCCGTTTACTTAAAGCCGGGAATGAATGCGTGGTTTTTGACCAGCGCGCCGGGGCCATCCGGGAACTTCAATCGCAGGGAGCGAACGGGGCCACCTCGCTTGAAGACTTTATCGCTCGCCTGTCCAAACCGCGCGCCATCTGGTTGATGATCCCGGCGGCTGCGGTTGACGGACTTCTTTCGGAGTTGCTGCCGCTCCTCGAAAAAGATGACGTTGTTATCGATGGCGGAAATTCCTACTACCATGACGATATCCGGCGCAGCGCCGAGCTAAGCTCAAAAGGCGTGCATTACGTTGACGTTGGCACGAGTGGCGGTGTTGCAGGACGTGAACGAGGATATTGCCTGATGATCGGTGGGGAAAAGGAAATCGTCCAGCGCCTGGACCCGATCTTTGCCGCCCTTGCCCCCGGTATCGGAGCAGCCCCTCGCACCTCCGGCCGCTGCAAGTCCGACAAGCCCGGTAAGCTTGAAGGGACAGCCGAGCAAGGCTATCTGCACTGCGGACCGCACGGCGCCGGCCACTTCGTAAAGATGGTTCATAATGGCATCGAGTAAGGTCTCATGGCGGCCTACGCGGAAGGGCTGAATATTCTGCATAGCGCCAATGCAGGCAAGCAGGCGCGCGAGACGGATGCCGAAACAGCGCCTATGCGCAATCCGGAATTCTATCAGTATGAGCTCGACGTTGCGGACATCGTGGAAGTCTGGCGCCGCGGAAGCATCATCGCATCATGGCTGCTCGATCTGACTGCGGAGGCACTGGTCGAAGACTCCGATCTCCGCAAATTCTCCGGGCGTGTATCGGATTCAGGCGAAGGCCGCTGGACCACGCTGGCCGCCGTCGATGAGGGCGTACCTGTACCGGTGATCGCCGCCGCGCTTTTCAGCCGCTTCGAGTCCCGCGGCAATGCCGACTATGCTGATCGTGTACTTTCGGCGATGAGAAAATCGTTTGGCGGACATGATGAAAAAAAGGGGGAAGCCTGAGATGAGCGGCGCAAATCTGGGTGATGGCCGTGCCACACGTTCGGACGCGCTGGTGCTATTTGGCGTAACGGGCGATCTGGCGTATAAGAAAATTTTTCCGGCCCTGTATGCGATGGTAAAGCAGGGCGCGCTCAACGTTCCCGTGGTTGGTGTAGCCTCCACATCATGGAATATCGACCAACTCCATGACAGGGTTACCGACTCACTTTCAAAATCGGGAATCGATGACCGTAACGCGCTGAACCATTTGCTTTCCCTGCTGCAGTATATCGCGGGTGATTACAATAATGCGGATACGTTCAAAAGGCTTAAACAGGCTCTGGAGCATGCCAGCCACCCCATTCATTATCTTGCAATCCCGCCTTCGCTTTTTGAAACGGTGATAAAGGGACTCGGCGCCGCCGGTCTGGCGCACGACGCACGTGTCATCGTAGAAAAGCCCTTCGGGCGGGATCTCGCGTCCGCTCGGGAGCTGAACCGTATTGCTCGCTCCGTATTTCCGGAGGACTCGATTTTTCGCATCGATCACTTCCTCGGCAAGGAAGCGATCATGAATATTCTTTATTTTCGCTTTGCCAATTCTTTCCTCGAACCAATCTGGAATCGCAACTACGTTGGCAGCGTCCAGATAACGCTGGCGGAGAATTTTGGCGTGGAGGGGCGCGGCCGGTTTTACGAATCCGCGGGGTGCCTTCGCGACGTGATCCAGAATCATCTTTTCCAGATCACTGCGCTGCTTGCAATGGAACCCCCTTCGCACAAGGGTGTCAGCGCCTTGCGGGGTGAAAAGGCAAGTATTTTTCAGGCTATGCGCCCGGTGGTACCGGACGACCTGGTGCGCGGCCAGTACGATGGCTACCGCCAGGAGCCGGGCGTGGCGAAAGATTCCGACGTTGAGACCTTCTGCGCCCTGAGGCTTTTTATCGATTCCTGGCGCTGGGATGGCGTGCCCTGGTACTTGCGTTCCGGCAAATTTCTCCCTGAAACCGCCGCGGAAGTCCTTGTTCAGCTAAAGCCGCCACCCCAAAGGCTTTTTGCCGACTCGGCGTCCGGGCCAGGAAATTCCAATTATTTGCGATTCAGGCTTTCTCCCATCTCTGCTGTCGCGCTTGCCGCAAGGGTCAAAAGTGCCGGAAAAGAGTTCGTTGGCGAGCAGCATGAGCTCTGCCTCGTTGAAGAACACTTTGGGCGTGAATCTCCTTACGAGCGGTTATTGCGCGATGCGATGAGCGGCGATGGCACGCTGTTTGCCCGCGAGGACGTGGTGGAGACCGCCTGGGCAACCCTGGAAACAGTTCTTAAAACGCACCATCCTGTTATCCCCTACAAGCGGGGGAGCTGGGGACCTGAAGCAGCGGACAAGCTGATTGCATCCGACGGCTACTGGCATAATCCGGGGCCAAGAATTTGAAGGTAAGGACCTAACTTCCGGCAGATATAAGATTTATTAGAGACATTACAGTTATGCTGATATGGATGAACTTAACGAATTTTTAACGTTTAGGCGACGCTTTTTTCACATCCTGCATGTTATTTTCGAATTGCATAGAGTCCTATGCAACCCTCCCATATCAAAAGCCATCTCTATAAGGGGTCTCTTCTTATGAATCCATCACTGTCTCGGTTATTGCCCTTAGCACCGCTTGTTTCCGCTCTTTTCCTGTCTGGACTGCCCACTGCGCAGGCAAACACGCTGGCGGAAAATCTGGCTACGATGGAGGCCCAAAGCCCCATCAATATCACCACCAACAACACGACATTCGAGAAAACGTTACCACCCATGCTTTTTACCTTGAATTCCGATACGGAATTAAAAGTAATCAATAATGGCTCGCCTGGTGTGGACAAGACCGCTGTCAGGGCAAATCTCGTCGATCCGGGCGCAGGATCGGTAACGGTGGACGGTGATACATACAGATTATCCCAATTCCATTTTCACGCACCTGCCGAGCATCTGGAGAATGGCTATAAGTTTCCCATGGAGATGCATCTTGTGTTTGCCGATGCGCAGAACCATTTGCTAGTGGTTGGCCGCTGGGTGGAGGAAGGGAAGTTCAATCAGGCGTTGGACCCAATTTTCTCCCATATACCGCAGACTACGTCGGATACGCTCACTGTCGATCACTTCAATTTAAATTCGCTGCTGCCTGATCGCCTGACTTCCTTCCGTTATGACGGTTCACTTACGACCCCGCCTTTCTCTGAAGGCGTGAAGTGGATCGATCTCGCCGAGCCAATGGATATGTCTGCAGCTCAAATCAATGCCTTCAGTTCACTGTTTCCAAATGGAGATGCGCGCGAAGTCCAGGCACTCAACGGGCGGACGATCTTGACTGACGTTCCGGGATTTGCCACCGCGGTTCCTGAACCTGAAACCTATGCCATGCTGTTGGCAGGGCTGTGCCTCATAGGCTTTGTTGCAAGGCGGCGGCTCGCCAACCCGGGCTTTATGGGGTCTCCCGCGTAACTTCTCTTCTCGTAATTGATTGTTCCACCGGTCTTTCGCCCGGCCAAAAGGCGAAAGACCGGATGGATCATATTCATTCCGCTACCCTTCAGCACTTGAATCATGGAACACGCCACACCGCGGTTCAGCAGGAAGACAGCGTTCGGTTAAGCACAGGCTTTGAAACAAGTTGCTGTATCGGGATTCCTGTTCAGGTTGACGCGCCAAATCGAAACCGATATGTTATGCCATAATGCCATAATTGCCGGTGTCTTCCTTTTCCGAAAGCTGCTGCTTCGATAACTTTTAAGTTATGCGCCTCTGGTTATCTTATCGCCTTCGTGCTCAGAGAGAATTCGCCGGCTTACTGACTGCTTCATTTGCTGTTGTACGAACCATAGAGATAGAGGAATTGCCATGAAACAGGTATCGCTTTTGAGAGGCTCTGGCGCAGCTGCCTCATTTTTGATTATCATGATCGTTGCCATAGCAAACAACGCTCATGCACAAACCGGTTCGGCCGGGCAAGGTGGAGGAACAGCAGCAGCCCCACCGGCGGGTTCAGTGGTTGAACAGCCCAAATCGGGCTGGAATGAAGCAGCGCAGGATCGGGGAAGCTGGCTGTCGAGAATTTTCGGGCGTTCCACTCCCGCATCCCCCGCATCCGGTAAGACGGATACTGCTGGGTGGTCCTCCCAGGGGTCGGAAAACAACGGGTGCGGGACTTCGAGCGGAGAGGAAGATTTCCTCTGCAAACTCGCGCGGTTATTCTGGGGCCCTGATACACCCCAGGGACCGAATCGGGACATGGATAGTAACATTACTGCCGGCGGCGCCGGCGGCTGATTGTCCTGCCAGAATTTGAGGGGATTTGATCAAGCTCCATCCTTGAGAATGCGTATTTTGAACAAAGCCTCTGAGGATTGCCTAACGGACAGGCGGAGGTTTTCGGTCATTCGTGAAGCAAGGAATTTCCGCTTCCTGCTTCCGCCCGCCTTTGGAAAAACAATCGCCCGCATCATGTCCCTGAGCACGGCACTGTTTCTTTGCGCCGCATGCGTATCTTCTGCACCGGAAAATACGTCGGGATGGGGTAGCGAGAGGTCTCCTGCGCGCACGGACTCAGCAGGAACCACTCCGGGCGAAAAGGCTACGACGCCAAGCCAGACTCAACCCCAGGAAGCCAACCCGGCTTCCGAGCAAACAACGCCCGAGCAAGCAACCCCTTCAGCGGGATGGACACATACAGGCCAGGGATACCGACGGTCGTGCGCACCACCCATACCGGAGAACGAAGGCCTTCTCCATAAAATCATAAGAATTCTATCCGGACCCGACTGGTGCGGGCCGGACCCTGACGTGGATACAAATATTTCAGCAGGAGGCGCTGCCGGAGGATAGTTGTCTCGGTAATTGCTTCCTGGAAGTTCTCCCGTTATCCAAATTCCATATCTTTCTGGGTAGCACCTGATACTATATCGGCGGGACTTCATGCCTTCCGCCGCGCGTTTCACCTTTCCCGCCACCCCCGTCAGCCCTCTCTCTTTGAGGTCGCGCCTGCTCGCCCCGGCTCAACGTCCTTCTTGCTCCTCCCCAGTTGGTCCTGTTCAACAGAAACCTTATCATCATAATAGTTTTGCATAAAAAATCCTTGCTGAATATATTGCTTTCATTTAACCTAATCCGGCACTTACAAGGGGATCAGTGTTAGGGAAGGTGAACGCGGTTGGGGACGTAAGGCTTCATCCAGCGAGCGGCCTGTAATCGCGCAGGCAGGCAGGCTTTCGCTCATCGAAATTTCGCTTGGCTGTAGGTGGCTGGCTGCGGGCTGTTGCCGGATCGAATTTAACGTTTATAAAGGAATACCTCACTGTTTTTTCACTTCACCCTGACAGTTTTTTGACATTCGGCGTGCTATTTTTCTTCGCAAACAAAAAGCAAAATCAAAACTTTTCACACCTATTCCTCATTATAACTAACTAAAGAGCTCCAACAGGGCTCAACGTCGATATCGGGAGATCGTAAATGAGATGTAATCCTTCGCTGTTATTGCTGTCAGGCTGTTTACTTTCAGTCCCCCTGCATGCCCAGGACAAGCCGGCGTCCCCAGAAACCGACGCCGCATCGTCGAAGGCTTTTGTCATCGATCTTTATGTGGATACCAAAACCAAGCAGATTTATTCCGAACC
>DATJHX010000072.1:0-7449 GCA_035493655.1 Nitrosospira sp. | reverse complement strand
CTCAGGGCCGCTACTCTTTGCCACAGCGTTATCCGGTTTATCGGGAGAAATGAATGGGCTGGGTCCCTTGCTGATATACATCCATATTGCAACGGCACTGAGAATGCCTAACACATAACCGCCAAATAAACCCACAAGGAGCATATTTTTGCTCTTGGCCGGGAGCGAGGAATTCGGATGGGACTTATAATCTCGGCTCATGGAAAACCTTGTGGAGTAGACATCTACATTTTATCCGGCGCACTCACGCCCAACAGTTTCAGCCCGTTGCGGAGCACTTGCTGTATCGCGGCAACCAGCCCCAGCCGCGCCATGCGCAGCGGCGCTTCAGGCACGAGAAACCGGGTTGAATTATAGTAACTGTGAAACTCGGCCGCCAGTTCCCTGAGATAAAAGGCGATCAGATGAGGGGACAGCTCCTTGGCCGCCGACTCCACCAATTCGGGATAATCGATCAGCTTTTGCAGCAGGGATAACTCTGCGGCTTGCGTCAGTGGAGACATATCCACAGCCACAAGCACGGCAGGATCTTCGCCCCATTGCTCCAGCACGCTGCAAACCCTCGCATGAGCATACTGCACATAATAGACCGGGTTGTCGTTACTCTGCGATTTGGCCAGATCCAGATCAAAATCGAGATGCTGGTCGCTCTTACGCAGGACGTAAAAGAATCGCGCCGCGTCGTTGCCTACCTCCTGGCGTAGTTCACGTAATGTAACGAACTCTCCTGAGCGGGTGGACATGGAAGCCTTCTTTCCACCCCGATAAAGGATCGCGAACTGCACCAGGGCAATTTCCAGCCTGGCGGGATCGAACGATAAAGCGCGCATTGCACCCTTCACCCTTGGGATATATCCATGATGGTCTGCTCCCCAGACGTCAATGACGCGATCGAAGCCGCGTTGGAACTTGTTGAGATGATATGCAATATCGGATGCGAAATAGGTGAACTGCCCATTTTCCCGCTGTATCACACGGTCTTTCTCGTCACCAAAATCGGTTGATCTAAACCACTTGGCGCCATCTTGCTGATACACGTAATTGCCTTGTTCGAGCAACAGTACCGCATGCGCTACACTGCCATCGTCGAACAACGATTGTTCGGAAAACCAGATGTCGAAGACGGCGCCAAACTCCATCAGGTCATTGCGGCAGTCGCCCAGTTGCTCGGTAAGGACGAAATCGTGAATGTAGGCGTAGTCCTGTCCCAGTAATTTTTTTGCATTGGCAATGAGGCCGTCAAGGCGTGCCTCGGGATCGCTATCCACCTCTGCGGCAAGCCCCTCGAACAGCAACTCGGGACGGTGCACGTAACGCCCCGCATGCGCCTTGTGTATCAGGCGCGCCATATCCCTTACATATTCGCCCTGATAGCCGTTAGCCGGGAAATGGCAGGCGACTTCATTCAGCTCAAGATAACGGAGCCATGTGGACAGCGCCAGAATATCCATCTGGCGGCCCGCATCGTTGACATAATATTCCCGCATAACGGCATAGCCCGCGGCTTCCAGCACATTGGCGAGGCTTGCGCCAAATGCCGCTCCACGCCCATGGCCCACATGCAATGGACCCGTAGGATTGGCCGAGACAAACTCCACTTGAACCTTCTTACCCGCTCCAGCATGGCTCCGCCCGTATGCTTCGCCGCTTTCCAGCACATAACCCGCGAATTGCTGTTTAGCGGAAATCTTGAGGAATAGATTGATAAATCCCCCGCCAGCAACCTCGGCTTTTTCCAGATAGGGTGAAACGGCAAGGCCATCGATGAGTAATTTTGCAATATCGCGAGGACTCCGATGCAATGGCTTCGCCAATTGCATCGCCAGATTGCAGGAATAGTCGCCGTGGCTCGCTTGCTTGGGGCGCGCGAACTCGATATCTGCATGAAATCCCGCAGGCACTATCTCATTAAGTGTTTGCCGGAGCAGACCGGTAAAATGGGATTTGAAGTCAGTTTGAGTCGGCGGCATGATGCTGCATCAAGAGAGGTGAACGCAGCCGTTATTATAACGCCGGGATGCCGCGACGAATCACCATTGTCGGGCTGAGTTAATCAGCGAGGAGAAACGACGGTAGAGCGATTGCCAAGCTGGCACGAGATTCAGCACAACTAAAAATGAGAAGGTTTTTTCAGACCCCACTGAAGCTCAGCCCCATGCGGACATCTCTCGCTGTGGCAAGGCAGTGGCGCGATTACGTCAAAAGCCGGGCATTCCCGCTCATCGCATATCGATCGACTATTGTTTGGCCTCCCGCTTGAGCACTTCTTCTATCCTGAGCCCGACCTCTGGTTTGCCGCCAAATACTGTCCCGGCCTTCTTTTTATTGAGGTGTTCCAGATTGATGGAGTAAGCCTGGGCCGGCAACGAAAAGAATTTGACTTCTTTCACCAGCACGACAGCATTTTTCATATAAAACTCGACAAATTCCCTGACTTCGGGCTTTTCCGCCGACTTGATGTTCACGTAAATAAAGATGGGGCGAGATAGTGGTTGGTAAGTGCCATCTTCCACGGTCTTTTCGGATGGAATGACAGGACCTTTGCCGGCCTCAACAGCCACCGCTTTCAGCTTTTTCTGATTCTCCACATAATAGGCAAAGCCAAAAAAACCGAGCCCGTTCTTGTCGCTGGCAACACCCTGCACCAACACGTTGTCATCCTCGGATGCAGTAAAATCGCCGCGGCTCGATTTAGCTTTGCCAACAATAGCTTCAGTGAAATAATCAAAAGTGCCGGAGTCGGCCCCGGCGCCGTAGAGCTTGATTGGTTCGTCAGGCCACGCAGGATTCACCTGATTCCATCGTGTAACTTTTGCCTGCGCAGCGGGTTCCCACATTTTCTTGAGCTCTGCGACCGTAATGACATTGCTCCAGTTATTTTTCGGATTGACCACTACCGTCAGAGCATCAAAAGCGACCGGCATTTCAACGTACTGCACGCCGGCTGCCTTGCAGTCGGCCATTTCCTTCTCGAGAATAGGCCGTGAGGCGTCCACGATGTCGATCTCGCCACGGCAGAATTTTTTGAACCCTCCACCAGTACCTGAGATGCCAACGGTTACCTTGACCGCGCCTTTCATGGCTTTCTGAAAATCCTCAGCCACGGCTTCCGTTATGGGAAAAACAGTGCTGGAACCATCGATTTTTACAATCTTGTTGGGAGCCGCAACGCTGACGGTGGCAACCATCGCTCCAATTACGGCTGACATTCCAAGCACTACATAATTCGCCAACTTCCACATTTCATTCCCCAATTTATCGATGAGATTGCAAAATCGTCATGCTAGGCCATGGGTATTACAGTCGTATTACGGCTAGTGACATGTCACTGTAGCGGTTATGGGATATGAGCAGGTTAACTTTCCCATAGCTGCAGCTACCCATTTTATGCTGCCGCCGCGGCACTTCGTACAACATCCGCTATCCTTTCCGCCCAATGCTTGACCTTCTGGGTGGACTCCCCCTCGACCATTACACGTATCAGGGGTTCAGTGCCGGACGGACGCAGCAAAACGCGGCCGCTGCCATTCAGGTCACGCTCGGCTTCCGCCTGGACAGTTTTAATGGCGGTGCAGCCGCGCGAGTCAAAGCCTTTGGGAACCTTCACATTGATGAGTTGCTGCGGGTACAGCGTTACGTCACGCGCAAACTCGGCCAGCGTCCTTTTTGAATCACGCATAGCATACAATACCTGCAGAGCGGAAATGATGCCATCACCTGTGGTGTGCTTGTCAGTACAGATAATATGGCCGGAACCTTCTCCGCCCAGTTGCCAGCTATTTTTCTGCAACAGTTCCAATACATAGCGGTCGCCGACACTCGCGCGGGCAAACGGAACGTTTAATCTCTTCAGGCCATTCTCAACCGCAAGATTGGTCATAAGGGTACCCACCACGCCCCCCTTTAACAGATCGTTCTGCATGCGATGCTTCGCAATGATATAGATCAGCCGATCGCCGTCGTACAGCGCGCCGCTATTATCCGCCATGATTACGCGGTCCCCATCACCATCCAACGCAATGCCGATATCTGCATTATGTTGCCTTACAGCTCTCGCCAGTGCGACGCTGTGGGTCGCGCCACAGTCATGGTTGATATTGAGGCCGTCGGGTTGCACTCCAATGGCAACCACATCCGCTCCGAGTTCGTGGAGTACATGGCCCGCGATCTGATATGCCGCGCCGTGCGCACAGTCAACGACAATACGCAGCCCCCGGAGATCGAGATGATTGGGGAAAGTACTCTTGCAAAATTCGATGTAACGGCCCCGGGCATCATTGACGCGCCGCGCTTTGCCGAGTTGCGCCGAGGGCATGGACTTGATAGGAGTATTTAGTCCGGCCTCTATCTCATGCTCGACTGAATCAGGAAGCTTGGTGCCAGTGGAAGAAAAGAATTTGATACCGTTGTCTTCGTAAGGGTTGTGCGAAGCAGAAATTACAATACCTGCCTGCAGCCTCAATGCGCGCGTCAGATACGCTACCGCGGGCGTAGGAATCGGCCCCGACAGCAGCACGTCCACGCCGGCAGCGGATAATCCGGCTTGCAGGGCCGATTCCAGCATATATCCCGAGATACGGGTGTCCTTGCCAATCAGGACCGCGGGACGCTCTCCCTTGGTCAAATGCCAGTCCGAGGAAGTAAGTACCTTGCCCGCCGAATAACCGAGATGCATGACGAACTCCGGTGTGATAGGCGTCTCCCCTACGCGCCCACGAATCCCGTCGGTGCCAAAATATTTTCTAGTCATTCAAAATCCGTAGACAGTCTGTAGATAATTAGAAATGGAAAAATTTTAGCCTGCGCGGCAACCAGGTATTTCAACAAAGCTTGTTCCCGCCTTGGACCGGGCTTGAGCCAGATTCTCTGCTTAACAGCAGCCGCGCTGGCTGCCGCAGCCTGTTGAACATGCAAATTTGGCTTGTTTAAGAATTACTCGCCCTGCACTGCATTATAAACCGCTAATGCGTCCCGGGTTGCTTTTACATCGTGCACCCGAACGATGCTGGCGCCTTTCGCTACCGCGAGCAGCGCTGCGGCGACGCTGGCATGAATCCGGTCGCCCACTTCACTGCCTGTAATTTTCCCCAACATGGACTTGCGCGACAATCCAACCAGTAGCGGCACATTCATATCCGTAAAGCGTTCAAGATTACGCAGCAGCTCTATATTGTGCTTCAGCGTTTTGCCGAAACCAAAACCCGGATCGATTACCAACCGCTCGCGCGCAATTCCCGCGGCAACCGCTGCAGCCAGGCGCTGCCGTAAAAAATCTTTTACTTCCGCCACCACGTCATTATAGTGCGGCTCGACTTGCATACTGCGCGGCTCCCCCTTCATGTGCATGAGACATGCCGCCGCGCCGCTCGCGGCAACTGCTTCAAGCGCGCCCTCGGCCCTCAGCGCATTGACATCGTTTATCATGGCGGCGCCGGCGGCTATCGCAGCACGCATCACCTCCGGCTTGGATGTATCGACGGAAACCGGTACGTTCCTCTCCACCAGTGCTTCCACGACCGGCATGATGCGTCTCATTTCCTCTTCGACACTCACCTGATTGCTGCCGGGACGAGTTGACTCGCCTCCAATATCGACCAGATCGGCTCCCTGTTCGATAAGCCGCAAGGCATGGCATGTGGCGTTCGCCGCGGAAACATAGCGTCCACCATCCGAGAAGGAGTCCGGCGTTACATTGACAATTCCCATGATGAGAGGGCAGCCGGCGGGGAAGGGAGAATTGCTCAGCCGTGGGGGAGAATTGCTCAGCCGCTGCAAAAGATGCATAGAAGGAGCATGGAAAGAACCTTGAGGAACAGAGGAGAATAGAGGAGAAGCACGCACAAAAAAGGTGGGGCGAACCCCACCTTATTCATCCTTATTCTTAAAACTCTTTGCCAGTGTCCGGCTTATACTTCCTGGGCCGGTGTGGCCGTCGCGGCCGGCGCTCCTGGGGGCGTATTGTCCTTTGGAGGAGTCGGAGTCACTTTGTTAGGCTTGGGCGGCCGCGGAGCACGACCTTCCATGATATCGCCGATTTGATCCGAATCGATGGTTTCCCACTCCAGCAGGGCCTTGGCCATGACTTCGATCTTGTCGCGATTCTCCTCTATCAGCTTGCGCGCCAAGCCATACTGCGCATCGATGATACGGCGAATTTCTATATCCACCTTTTGCATGGTCGCTTCGCTTACATTCTTGTGTGTCGTCACCGAACGGCCAAGGAAAACCTCCCCCTCATTCTCGCCATATACCATCGGGCCAAGGGTATCGGACATTCCCCACTGGGTCACCATGCGCCTCGCCATCTCGGTCGCACGCTCGAAGTCGTTGGACGCGCCGGTCGTCATCTGCCCCATGAAGACCTCCTCGGCGATGCGTCCCCCGAACAAGACCGCGATACTCTGAAGGATCTCCTCGCGATCCATGCTGAAACGATCTTCCGTAGGGAGCTGCATCGTTACGCCCAGCGCACGGCCGCGCGGAATGATGGACACTTTATGCACGGGGTCGGTTTTCGGCAATAGTTGCGCCACCACCGCATGGCCGGATTCATGGTAGGCCGTGTTGCGCCGTTCACGCTCGGGCATCACGACGGAACGCCGTTCCGCTCCCATGAAAATCTTGTCCTTGGCACGCTCGAAGTCGTCCATATCCACCAGCCGTTTATTGCTGCGGGCCGCAAACAGGGCCGCTTCGTTCACAAGGTTGGCCAGATCCGCGCCAGACATACCAGGCGTGCCCCGCGCGAGAATTTCCGCATGCACATCGGGAGCAATCGGCACCTTGCGCATGTGGACATGAAGTATCTGTTCCCGGCCCCGGATATCGGGTAGCGGGACAGTTACCTGCCGGTCGAAACGCCCGGGCCGCAACAGCGCCGGGTCCAGCACGTCAGGCCGGTTGGTTGCCGCGATGACGATCACGCCGGCGGTCCCCTCGAAGCCATCCATCTCCACGAGAAGCTGGTTCAAGGTCTGCTCGCGCTCATCATTGCCGCCGCCCAGGCCTGCACCGCGCTGGCGGCCGACCGCATCGATTTCATCGATGAAAATGATACAGGGAGCATGCTTCTTGGCTTGTTCGAACATATCGCGCACACGCGCGGCGCCAACACCAACGAACATTTCCACGAAGTCCGAGCCGGAAATACTGAAAAAGGGAACCTTGGCTTCGCCTGCGATAGCGCGAGCCAGAAGGGTTTTACCGGTGCCCGGATTGCCGACCATCAACACCCCGCGCGGAATACGCCCTCCAAGCTTCTGGAATTTGCTCGGATCGCGCAGGAATTCGACCAGTTCGGAAACCTCTTCTTTGGCTTCCTCGCAACCGGCAACATCCGCGAACGTCACCTGATTGGTGGATTCATCCAGCATCCGCGCCTTGCTCTTGCCGAACGAGAACGCACCGCCACCGCGGCCGCCGCCTTGCATCTGGCGCATAAAGAAAATC
>DATJHX010000071.1:0-4937 GCA_035493655.1 Nitrosospira sp. | reverse complement strand
ATGGCGGAATCAGCCCCGGCAGACCGGGATTTGGTCGGCGAGCCCTCTCCTAACGTATCAACCACGGATGCAACCAGTGCTTCGGAAAAAACTCCTGCAGCCGACGTGCGGAAGATGGAACCTTCAGAGCCCGCCAATCCCGTAGGGCCCAAGACTCGCCAGCGCAAGATTCACCTGCCGGGCACCCATGCAGACGAAGCTGAAGCAGCAAAAGACCACGCAGAGGAGCAGCCCCGCCCAAAGAGATCGGCGCCAAGGGGTGCGGCATCAAAGGCGCCGCTAAAAAAGGAAAGAGGGGAAGGAACGGAAGGAAGGGAAGCAAGGGAAGGGGGGGAAGGAGATCATGAGCGGAAACCCGAAAAGACTCCAGTACCCGAGGTTCCGGCGGCAAATTATGCGTTTGATACAGCGGTGCCAAATATATCGCCCGCCTGGACCCTTGGCAGTCTGCTTCTGCTCATTATTTTAACGGGACAAACCATTTATTTCTATCGGGCTGAGCTGGCTGCCCTCATTCCCGCAACCAAGCCGTATCTGGAACAATACTGCAAGTTGTTGCAATGCAGTATTTCTCTGCCACGGCATCCACAATCGCTGAACATCGAATCGTCCGATATGCAGTCGAATCCCCAGCACCCGAATGTCATAATACTCAACGCCACGGTGCGCAATCACGCCTCTTATCCCCAAGCTTTTCCCCTGTTTGAGCTTACTTTCATTGATAATCAAAACCAGCCTCTCGCAAGCCGCATCTTTAAACCTGACGCATATCTTGGCAAAAATGCGGATCTGGCGCCAAATGTATCGCCGGGTAATGAGTTCAATGTCAAACTCCATCTCGATACTGGGGATCTAAATGCCGCGGGTTATCGGCTCTCCTTGCTTTATCCGAACTCCTAGAAAACTACGAAATCTCTTCCGGCATTTTCTTTCACATCTTAATATCTGAAGAGCCGTGCAGCTAGCAGGCGCCTGAACAGACATAACAGTTCCGGCTATCTGATCTTGGTCTCTTCTCCAAAAACCACACTCCACCTGCCCAACTGCCGGATTTAGGTTAAAATCCGAAATCCCGTTAATAGAGGCATCCGCTCCCTGAAGCATGGCATCAGACACTCTGGTCGAAATAAAAGGCCTGAATTTTTCCTATGGGGAGCGTTCCGTTCTTAAAGGGATCGACATGACGATGTCGCGCGGCAAAATTATTGCCATCATGGGCGGCAGTGGCAGCGGCAAAACAACTCTGCTGCGGCTTATCGGCGGCGCAATTCGCCCATCTTCAGGTTATGTCAAAATTGCCGGCAAGGTCGTGCATGAGCTCTCTCGGGACGAGCTTTTCCACATGCGTCGAAAGATGAGCATGCTGTTCCAGTTTGGGGCGCTTTTTACCGATTTGTCGGTTTTCGACAATGTGGCGTTTCAGATGCGAGAGCATACCGATTTGCCCGAGCCCATGATTCGGGATCTCGTATTGATGAAATTGCAGGCTGTTGGTCTGCGCGGCGCTCACGAGCTGATGCCCGCGCAGCTTTCCGGGGGTATGGCGCGTCGCGTGGCACTGGCTCGTTCGATTGCGCTTGACCCCGTGCTTATCATGTATGACGAACCGTTTACCGGGCTCGACCCTATTTCGCTGACCGTCATAGGCAATTTAATCCGACGGTTGACTGACGCGTTGGGAATGACTTCCGTTGTCGTGACGCATGATGTGCAGGAGTCCCTGAAAATTGTTGACTACGTGTATTTCGTTGCGGATGGGGTTATCGCTGCGCATGGTACACCCGCTGAAGTGCGGGATTCAGTGGCGCCCTTCGTTCATCAGTTCGTGCATGGCGAAGAAGACGGCCCTGTATCGTTTCACTATCCCGCCCAGGCTTATGCAAGGGACCTGAAGCTGGAGGGAAGTTTTGCCTAGCCGCATCGTTGACGGCATCCGGGGAATCGGCCATCGCGTGATAGACAGTGTTTGGCGGCTTGGCTATGCCAGCCGCTTTTTCATGTTGACACTGCTGAAATCGGGCACCAGCCTGCGCCGCTTCAACCTGGTCATCCGCGAGGTTTATTTCACGGGTGTGCTGTCGCTGATCATTATCATCGTGTCGGGGTTGTTCGTCGGGATGGTGCTGGGGTTGCAGGGATACGAGACGTTGCAGAGATACGGTGCGGAATCGGCCGTGGGCACGATGGTGGCATTATCATTGTTACGCGAACTGGGTCCTGTAGTCGCGGCGCTATTGTTCGCCAGCCGTGCGGGCTCGGCAATTACTGCTGAAATCGGATTGATGAAAGCGACGGAACAATTGGCGGCAATGGAAATGATGGCCGTGGATCCGATTGCGCGCGTAGTAGCTCCCCGGTTCTGGTCCGGGGTGATTTCCATGCCGCTTCTGGCGGCTCTTTTTTCTGCGGTTGGCGTGTTTGGTGGTTATATGGTAGCGGTCGTACTTATTGGCGTGGATGAAGGTTCGTTCTGGTCGCAAATGCAGGACGCGGTGGATTTCCGATATGACGTGGTCAATGGCATCATAAAAACCTGTGTGTTTGGTGTCGCGGTCACGGCAATCGCGGTGTTCGAGGGTTACGACGCATCGCCTACAGCGGAAGGCGTGTCCGGCGCAACTACGCGCACCGTCGTCACTTCTTCGCTAGCGATCCTTGGACTCGATTTTATCTTGACCTCGTTCATGTTCAGGGGAATGAGCTGATGCAGCGTGCAACAATGGATTTGTGGGTAGGAATATTCGTCATGGCTGGAATTGGCGCATTGCTGATATTGGCGTTCAAGGTCGGAAACCTCGGTACCTACAGCGCGGATCACAGCTATGTCCTCAAGGGAAATTTTGAAAATATAGGCGGTTTGAAAGTCCGGGCGCCCGTGAAAAGCGCCGGGGTCGTGGTGGGCCGCGTGACGGACATTCAGTTCGATACCAAGACTTTCGATGCATCAGTAATCTTGAGCATAGACAGCCGTTATAAATTCCCGAAGGATACGTTCGCCAGCATTCTTACGTCCGGCCTGATAGGCGAGCAATACATAGGCCTGGCGGCTGGTGGGGATGATGCGATGCTGAAAGATGGCGATAAAATAATGAAGACCAACTCGGCGATGGTCCTGGAAGAACTGATCGGACGGTTCCTGTTCGACAAGGCCTCGGAGAATAAATCATCGGATACCGACTTGGGCGAACCCGCTACCAAGAAATAAAGGCAGGTGTAATCGTAATCATCGCGGTCGTATGTGTTCCTGTTTTATATTTGTGCAATCAAAAAACTTAGTGAGGAAATAATGAAAGGATATCTCGGTGTCCCCATAATGCTGGGGTGGCTGCTTGCGTTTCCCGTATGGTCCATGGAACGCCCCGATACGCTGGTGGACAATACCGCGCAGGAGGTGCTCACCATTATCAGGCAGGATAAGGAGCTGCGCGCGGGTAATCACGCGAAGATTTTAGATCTGATTGAATCCAAGATACTGCCTCATTTTGATTTCAAGCGCATGACGCAGCTCGCGATGGGCAAAAACTGGTCCAAAGCCGCGCCGGACCAACAGCAGACGCTGGTCAATGAATTTCGTACCTTGCTGGTCCGTACATACTCCAACGCCCTGTCAACTTACAGTGACCGTTCCATCCAGGTCGAGCCGCTTAAAGGAGACCCCGCTGGGGATACTCTGGTGAAGACCAAGGTGATCCAGGCGGGTGGTCAGCAGCCGATCCCGATCGATTACAGTATGGAAAAAACCGGTGACGGCTGGAAGGTTTATGATGTAACCGTAGCCGGCGTGAGTCTGGTGACCAACTACCGCAGCACTTTCAACAGTCAGGTAAGCGAAGGCGGTGTCGAGAAGCTGATCAAGACGTTATCGGAAAAAAATAAATCGCTGATCGCGTCGGATAAGGCGGCGGATAAAAAGGCCGCGTCCAAGTAGCTGGTAATCCAATTTTGTTCCACTTATTCGACAGAGCCCTGATGCTTGATTGTCATGGCCGCTGAAGCTGCTGAAGTCATTCTAAGCCAGACTGACGAACCGGGCGGCAATAGGCTGAGCCCGCACAAGCTGAACGTTAAAGGAGCGATAACAATCGATAACGTTGTTGCCGTAGCCGAGCGAGGTATCGTTCTGTTTGATCGCGATGATCTGATAATCGATCTGGGGCAGGTAATCAGCGTTGACTCATCGGCCGTCAGTATGTTGCTGCAGTGGGAGCGCGAGGCGCGCCGCCGCAACCGTCAAATATGTTTTGAAAACGTACCGCCAAAACTTCAAAGCCTGATACGGCTGTACGGTGTTTCAGAATTGATCCATTGGAATGCCGAAAGCTGTCTCAATTCTGCTGTATCTCCAAAAGGGAAAGCCTCATAGGAACAGGAACGCGCGGATTCAGCCGTGCCGCCCACCCCGCCGCCCAGTCTGGGTGCCAGCAAATTATGCTGGGCGTGCCCTCTGATTTTTCTTGGCAATGAGTCACGCGATCGAAGTCAAACAGATGCACAAGCGCTTTGGCGGCGTGCAGGCTCTGGCCGGTGTTGATCTTGAAATCGAAACCGGAGAATTCTTTGCCTTGCTCGGCCCCAACGGTGCAGGAAAAACCACCCTGATCAACATCATTGCCGGGCTGATGCGTGCGAGCAGTGGCAGCGCCCAAGTCATGGGACACGATGTGGTTACCGATTACCGTGAGGCTCGCCGCATGCTGGGCGTTGTGCCCCAGGAGCTGGTGTTCGACCCGTTCTTTACCGTTCGGGAAACGCTTATCCTTCAGTCGGGATATTACGGGCTTAAGAATAACGACGCATGGATAGACGAAATCATCCATCATCTTGATCTTTCCGGAAAAGCCAATGCGAACATGCGCACTTTATCTGGTGGTATGAAACGGCGAGTCCTTGTAGCTCAGGCCCTGGTCCACAAACCCCCGGTAATCGTGCTGGATGAG
>DATJHX010000070.1:0-4167 GCA_035493655.1 Nitrosospira sp. | reverse complement strand
CCATCCACACTCCCTGATAGTGTTCGCCAACGATCTTTCCCTCAGCTATTGCCCGGTGCAGCAGGGGTGCGAGCTTTGCAGTCGAGCCCGGCACGACATCCACAAAAAATCTCGGCAGATAAATGCCAATGCCGCTGAACGTCAGGCTGTTTTTTCCCGAAAGCGATACCCTTCCATCATCGAGAACAAAATCGCCCATGGGGTGGTGCACAGGATTATTCACCAGCACCAGATGCGCAACATCGCCGTCAGGATGCGCTTGCATATTCCGTAGAACTGGCAAGAGGCTGGAAAAATCCAATTCGCAATAAATATCGGCATTAATCGTTAAAAAAGGCCGCTCTTCTAGACGACTTACGCCAAATTTCAAAAGAGATAGCGCCTGGGCAATACCACCAGCCGTTTCCAGGGCAACCGGCTCATGCGAATAGTGAATATTGAGGCCGTAACGTTTGCCGTCGCCTAGCGCGGTCTCAATCATATGCCCCAGATGAGCATGATTGATTACGACCTCCGTAAAGCCAGCCTGTTTGAGGTTCTCCAGATGGTATTCGATCAGCGCCTTGCCGCCTGCGCACAGCAGCGGTTTCGGCACGGCGTCAGTCAGCGGTCGCATGCGTTCACCGCGCCCAGCCGCCAGGATCATGGCCCTGAACCTAAATTCGGCAGTCGACCGCTCTTTTTTCAAATTCATCCATGATCCACAACAATTTTCTTGTCATTAACCCTTCTGTTTGGTGAGCTGCTACAGAAGTGGATTGCACAATTTATTGCGGCACATGGCTGCGTTACAACTCCTTGGAATGGAATGACCATTCCACGTCGTTGCGCCTTGCCCTGCACCCCAAAAATCGCACACTCCACTCTGTCCAACTGCCGATTTTAGGTTGAACGGCAGCGCTTCAGAACGTATAGCCAACATTTGTTTCCGGCGGCTTGTTATCTTGCCACTCATCGAGCAGCGTAAGCAGTGAATTGAGTTCGCGGTAGCGCTCGCAAGCCTTTCTCAGATAACTCTCCACTAATGGCAAGTTCCCAAGGTAAGCGCTTTTGCCGTCGCGATAATGCAGACGTGCAAATACCCCTAGAACCTTGATGTGTCGCTGCACACCCATCCATTCGAAGTCGCGGTAGAAGTCGGCAAAATCCTGGACGACCGGCAACCCGAGTTTTCGTGCCTGCTCCCAATAGCGGATCACCCAATCCAGTATATGATCCTCGTCCCAGCGAATGTAGGCATCCTTGAACAATGAAACCAGATCGTAGGCGATGGGACCGTAAACGGCATCCTGAAAATCGATAATACCGGGATTGGGATCGATAACCATCAGGTTACGCGAATGATAATCGCGATGCACGAACACTCTGGACTGCGCCAGGTTGTTATCCACGATCTTTCTGAAAACTCTCTCCAGCTCCATTTTCTGCTTTGCATCCGGCATAACCTGTAAATGCCTGCCGAGATACCACTCTGGGAACAGGTTCAATTCCCTCAGAAGCAGGACTTCGTCATATTCCGGCAAAACGGCCGGCTCGCTCGCAAGCTGGATTTTAAGCAAGGCAGCTATTGCGTCTCGATAGAGAAGGTCTGCCTTATCGCCGGCCTTACCGCCGGTGATATCAGGGGCCTTGTCGGGATCTTCTTTCGACGCCTCATTCAGTGCGTGAAGATAAGTCGTGTTCCCGAGATCCGAAAGCAGCAGGAAGCCCTGCGCGAGGTCCTGCGCCAGTACGGTCGGTACATGCGTGCCTGCTTCGGCAAATAATCTTGCGACATGTAAAAAGGGCTGGCAGTCTTCCTGCTGGGGTGGGGCATCCATGGCAATCAGACTTCGATCGCCGGTGGTTATCCGGAAATAGCGGCGGAAGCTTGCATCCGCCGAAGCGGGCGATATATTGAAATGCTGATGGGGAAATTGCGAGGAAAACTCAGCCAATTGTGGCAATTGCGTCTTGAGCCAGTTTTCCAGAAGCTGCAAACGTTGCATAAAATGCCGATTGCCTAATTGTTCGAAGTATGAGATTTTATCATGCGTATATTGCCTCTTTTTAGAGGATGTCGAATGAATTCATGGAGGAAATCATGCTCAACCAAAAAATATTGGACGAAGTCGTAACCAAGGTCAATGAACTGCTGGCTCAAAGTCCTGTAAAGGATGTGGAGAAGAATCTGAAAATCATGCTGGCGGGCATATTCACCCGGATGGATTTGGTGACGCGCGAAGAATTCGAGGTACAACAGGAAGTCCTCAAGCGCACACGCGAAAAATTGACTGAGCTGGAAACAAAAGTAGCCAACCTGGAATCGGCCGGGGCCTCAGACCAGATCGACGTTCCGCCGGAAACTCTGGATGATCTTTCAGAGACCGAATAAGCTACGAGCCGGAGTTCGAGTCAACAAAACGCCGGGCATGCCGTAATAGTAATAGTTAACGGATGAAATAACGCGTACCCTCCCCGCCGATTGCTGTTGCCAGTCTTTTGTTGATTCTGTTGTTTTTTGTCGAATATTTTTTTGCATGCCCCTAGCGATTCTTTATAGCCGCGCTATTTCGGGCATGGAATCTCCGCTGGTTACGGTGGAAGTTCATATTGCCAATGGACTGCCTGGCTTTACTATAGTGGGCCTGCCCGAAGCCGAAGTAAAAGAAAGCAAAGACCGGGTACGAGCGGCGCTTCAAAATGCGCAATTCGAATTTCCCGCCCGGCGCATCACAGTCAACCTTGCCCCCGCGGACCTGCCGAAGGAAAGCGGACGCTTCGATCTGCCCATCGCTTTGGGTATTCTTGCAGCGACCGGCCAGATCCCTTCCAATAAGCTTGACCAGTATGAATGGGCCGGTGAGCTCGCCCTGACAGGGGAACTGCGTGCCATACGGGGAGCCCTGGCGATGACATTTGGTGCATCGCGTTCTGGACGCTGCTTTGTTTTGCCGCATCAAAACGCTGCAGAAGCGGCGCTGGTCAGGCGGGCGACAGTTTATCCCGCCACGTCCCTGTTACAGATTTGTTCGCATCTTGCCGGGCGCGAGCCATTGCAGCGCTATGGCGTTGCTGTAGCAAGCCCGGAAGCGGATCCGGCAATAACCGTAAAGTCGGGCATAAATTCAGCCCTTAACGCAAACACCAATTCGGACGCGTACGCTTATCGCGGGATGGAAGAGGTAAAAGGCCAGGGGCATGCAAAGCGCGCGCTGGAGATTGCTGCGGCGGGCGGCCACAGCGTATTAATGACGGGCCCGCCCGGTACCGGTAAATCAATGCTGGCGGCACGCCTGCCCGGCATCCTGCCATCGATGACCGAAGAGGAGGCGCTCGAATCGGCTGCCATGCAGTCCCTGAGCAGCGGCGGCTTCAATCTTGCCGACTGGAAGCGTCGTCCCTATCGCTCGCCCCATCACACCGCCTCGGGCGTTGCGTTGGTCGGTGGCGGCAGTAATCCACGTCCCGGCGAAATTTCGCTGGCGATGAATGGGGTGCTGTTCCTCGACGAATTGCCGGAGTTCGATCGCAAGGTGCTTGAGGTGTTGCGCGAACCGCTGGAATCGGGACGGATAACCATATCCCGGGCCGCACGCCAAGCGGATTTCCCGGCACGGTTTCAGTTGATTGCCGCCATGAATCCCTGCCCTTGCGGTTACCTTGGACACTACAACGGTCGATGCCGCTGTACTCCAGACCAGGTAGCCCGCTACCGCGGCAAAATATCCGGGCCACTGCTTGATCGCATCGACATGCAGATTGAGGTTCCTGCGGTATCCGAGCAGGAGTTGACAGGACGGGCGAGTGGCGAGTCGACCGCCACGATCAGGCAGCGGGTTGAAACCGCTCACCGGCGTCAACTGGAACGACAGGGCAAGGTCAACGCGCGGCTGACGGTCACGGAGATCGATGAGCATTGCGTACCGGACAACCCCGCGGAACACTTGCTCAAGCAAGCCATCAGCCGGCTTAATTTTTCCGCAAGAGCCTACCATCGCATTTTAAAAGTGGCGCGAACTATTGCCGATCTCGCAGCCAGCGACGGGATAATCACCGCTCATGTCGCCGAAGCAGTGCAGTATCGAAAGCTGGACAGAAATTAGCCCAATGTACTATGTTAGACCATCAGGCAGGATAGACTCGGGACCGACTGGGACAGTTATGGAAAATCAGCCGAAGGCGCGC
>DATJHX010000069.1:0-3785 GCA_035493655.1 Nitrosospira sp. | reverse complement strand
TCTCGCGCAATGGGCCACGAAACCAACTTGCCAGCGGGACGGCAAAACCCATCTTGTCGCGGTAGAGAACATCATTAGAAAGATAGGGCTCCAGGGATTTCTTGAAGACATACTTGCCTTCATGCCCGTGGAGCTTGAAGGAAGCTGGCAACCCGGATATCCATTCCACCAGCTTGTGATCCAGTAGGGGCACGCGCACCTCCAGAGCATGAGCCATGCTCGCCCGGTCGACTTTGGTAAGGATATCGCCGACGAGATATGTTTTCATATCCAGGTACTGCACCCGCGATAAAGGGTCCTGTACGGGACATTTCGCGGCGTGCGTACGCAACACCTCGACCGCATGATAACCCTGAAGGCTGCGATTGAATGAAGCACTGAATAGGCTTTGACGCATCCTGTCTTTAACGATGGATACGCCATGAAAATAACCTTCCACGGAATCGCGCGCCAGTGCCTCAAAGGTCGATTTTGCCCGCAGGAATTTGGGTGCCCAGTCAGCCTTGGGATACAGGCTGCCCAGGAAACCGAATGCCGGCCGACGAAACCCGAACGGTAGCATTGATCTCATCCGGTCTTCATAGAGATGCCAACGATAACGGCGATACCCCGCAAGGTTCTCATCTCCGCCATCCCCGGACAATGCAACGGTTACGCGTTTCCTCGCCAACTCACATACCCGATAGGTGGGCATGGCCGAGCTGTCGGCAAAAGGCTCGTCATAAATCAAGGCGAGCTTGTCTATTAGATCAAAGTCGTCATGATCCACCTGCTCCACGTTATGACGAGTATGGTATCGCTCAGCCACGCCTTGCGCATATTTTGACTCGTTGAAAGCAGGGTCGCCGAAAGAGATTGAGCATGTATTGACCGGCTCGCCCATGAGGTTCGCCATCATCGCGACCACCGCGCTCGAATCGACGCCCCCCGACAGGAAAGCCCCCAAGGGCACCTCAGTCATAAGATGGAGTTTCACTGATTCGCGCAGCCGTGTAACCAGCTCTTCCTGCGCCTCCAGTATATTTATCGATTCGTGCGGAATAAACGGTATATCCCAATATTGGCGCAACCGCGGCATATTTTGCCCGCAGTGGAGTTTCAGTGTGTGCGCTGGAGGCAGTTTGAGGGCCTGCCGAAATATCGTTTTTGGCTCAGGTACATAACCATAAGCGAAATAGTCCTCGATAGCGTACGGGTCGAGCTCCCGGAGAAAATCCGGATGAGCGAGCAAAGCCTTAAGTTCCGACGCGAAAATGAACGTGCCATCCTTAAGCAGGCTATAGTAAAGCGGCTTGATGCCAAGCCTGTCACGGGCAAGAAACAATAATTCCCGATTACGATCCCACAAGCCAAACGCGAACATGCCCCTGAAGCGATCCACGCAGTCTTCGCCCCACTCTTCCCATGCATGTACGATGACCTCGGTGTCGCAATGCGTACGAAAAACGTGGCCCAGGCCGGCAAGCTCCCTGGCAAGATCCTCGAAGTTATAGATTTCCCCATTGAAGATTACGACGATACTGCCGTCCTCATTGAAAAGCGGCTGCTGGCCGCTTGAAACATCCATGATCGAAAGGCGGCGATGGCCAAGACCAATACCCGGCTCGATATATAACTCACCTTCATCGGGCCCGCGATGCGCCTGAACCTGGTTCATGCGCCCAAGCAACCGGCGGTCGAACTCCCTCTTGCCGCGAGTATCAAATAGACCGACGATTCCACACATGCTTGTTTTCCTTATTTCTCTCGTTGTCTCAACTTTGGCGGCATAAAACTCTGTCATAGATCCGGAGATAGCCGTTTGTCATGGCTTCCATGCTGAAACTGGCCTGGATCTTTTCTCGCGCCGCCGCCCCATGGCTGGTGATCAGCTCCGGGTCCTTATAATAGCTTAATATGGCCGCCATCAAATCTGATGGCGCGTCAGGTGCAATCAATGTTCCGGTAACGGCTTCGTTTACCAGTTCAACGTTACCTCCGACCCTGGTCGCAATGACTGGCAAGCCGGTGGACATCGCTTCAAGGATGGTATTGGAGATGCCCTCTCCCAAGGAGGGAAGCACAAAAAGATCCATCGCCCGCATCAGCTCCGGAATATCCGCGCGTTCACCGGGAAACCATCCAAGGCTTTCCGCTCCGGCTTCACGCAACATGTCGATACATTTTGCGCGGGTGCTTCCTTCGCCGATTATCAGGAGCCGCAGTCGCTGACGAGCTGACGGATCCTCCTTCAAAATCATCAGGAAGGCCTGAACCAGACTGGGAAAATTTTTTACCTCGGCCATTCTTCCCACGCTTCCGATAACAAATTTGTTGCCGTCAACGAATCCCTCCGGAAAAATGCCTCCGTGAACTCCTGTACCCTCGCCTGCAAAACCATTGCCGTTGCGTGGGTAAAAACGTCTACTGTCGACGCCGTTGTATATCTGGTTTATGCGAGGCGGGGCTACGCCGATAGTATTGATAAGCCAGTTTTCCAGATCTTTGCTCACGGCAACAAAATGAGTCACCAGGGGGCGGATCGCCTTGCGCAGGAGATTGTATTTACGATTTTTCCCATACAAGTCAACCATATCACGGCCATGCTCACCGTGCACCCGCACGCGCGCGCCTGCAATGGCGGCGACAACTTGTCCTTCTATCGTCGAAAGATTGCGGGTATGCACAATATCCGGCCGCAGCCGTCGGAGGGTACGGAATAGATCGATATAAAGATTGAAATCATTTCCCTCGCGCTTGTTCAGCGCCACGATCTCCACATCATCCCTCAGGATACGCCGGCGAAAGTCCGAATATCCCTTGAGGCAAACAATGGCGTGACGATAACGTTCAGACGGAATGTGATTGATCAGATTCACAAGCCCGTTTTCCAGACCGCCTACACCCAGATGGTGAATCACATGAACAATCAGTGGAGGCCGCTTCATGCTCTCTGCTTAATGCCCTGGGGATATTAGAAAATCCTCCGGCTGCTAATGGCCGGGGATGTTCTGAAGGCTGCTCGTTATTAGCGGCACCATGTCAGCGATGAAAGACTCCAGCACTGGCACTGCCTCATCGGGCGCCTCGTCGTAAGCTGCGGCGACAATAATCTCCGCCCCATCATCACCCTTGCGCAGGAGCATGTTCCGCGCAAGGATAAGTTTGGCTATATAGGGACTAGCCGTTATTTCCCCCCCAAGCCAATACCATCGCCACACAAGCAGCCTGGTTGAAGACGATTGTATGAGGTTCTGATTGATGGTTTGCTGCTGCCCACCAAAAGATACCGGAAAAGTATCATGCCCGATGTTTCGCCAGCGCGACTCACTTTCCGGCTTGTTTTCGAGCTCATTTTCCGCTACAAGCACATTTTGAGAATTGATCAGCTCGCTGCCCTGCTGCTGGTTACGATAATAGGAAACATAAAGGTCTACCGCCCTCCCAGGCCGTTTGCTATCCCTGTAATGCTGCAGAAGCTGGGCAGTCGCGCCAATATATTTTGGTTTCCACCTGGGGATTCCCTCCGAATTGATTTCCCATTTATCGGATAGACCGGCGATTTCAAGCCGGGGTGCTGCATCGACACGCGAATGCAGGTTTTCCAGATAAACAGCATAGGCTGGCCAGATGGCCGCGATCCCGAGGACCGCCACTGCGGCATAGATGATCCTCCTAAAAGGAACGCTGGCCGGACTGAAGCAAAATTCAGGCTGCGAACCGGCTATAGATTCAGCGCGCTTTGGCTTATCCTCCCCATCCTCCCGCCAAAAGGACCCTGCCCAGAATAATAAAAGCATTACCAG
>DATJHX010000068.1:0-11153 GCA_035493655.1 Nitrosospira sp. | reverse complement strand
TTGGATTTGTCGCTGGCGACGTTGGTAAGGGTCTGGAGATAGCGCAATTGCATTGCCCCTCCTTGCTGGGAAAGAATATGCGCTGCCTGCATCAGCTTGTCGGAGGCCTGCAGTTCGCCTTCGGCATGGATCACCTTGGCGCGCCGTTCGCGTTCCGCCTCCGCCTGCCGGGCGATCGCGCGGATCATGGATTCGTCAATATCGACGTGCTTGATCTCTACATTGGAAACCTTGATGCCCCAGGCGTCGGTCTGGATATCCAGTATCTTCTGGATATCCAGGTTGAGTTTTTCGCGTTCCGCGAGCATTTCGTCAAGCTCGTGTTTCCCCAGCACCGAGCGTAAAGTGGTTTGCGCAAACTGGCTGGTCGCGGCCAGGAAATTTTCCACCTGGATGATGGCGCGCTGCGGATCGACCACGCGGAAATATACTACCGCGCTGACTTTCACCGAGACGTTGTCGCGCGAAATCACATCCTGGCTGGGTACATCCATCGTGACGGTGCGCAGGTCCACTCGAACCATTTTCTGGATACCGGGAATGATTATGATCAGGCCGGGGCCTTTTACCTTGTAAAAACGGCCAAGCATGAACACCACTCCGCGTTCATATTCCCGCAAGATGCGAAACGCGCTGAACAGCACCACCAGGAGGATAATGAGGAGGGTAACAAAGCTGAAATGGACGGGCATAACTATCTCCTTCAACCTAAATCCGACGGTTGGATGGGGTGGAGGCTGCGGTTTTTGGAGTGCAGAAGTCTTTGTAGCTCATAGCGAATAAACTGAAAAATGAGCAGTTGGCTGCTGGATTTAAGTCCAATTATTTCTCCACAGGATTTACCTGTAAAACCAGGCCATCAATGCCTGTTACCCGCACCTTCTGTCCGTGAATCAGCGGGTGCGCGGAGCGCACGCTCCATAATTCTCCGTGGATACGCGCCATGCCTTCGCCCGGTGTATCTTCCAGGACTTCTCCCACCGCCCCGATCAGTTCTTCACGCCCGCTGACAACAGGGGCCCGGCGCGCCTTCAGCGCCATGCCGATGACAAAAACCAGGAATAACGCACTCGTGAGTGCTGCCGTTGCAATCATGGGCCAGGGAATGCCGTATCCTGGCATGTTAGTGTCGATCAGCATCAGGGAACCGGCAACGAAAGCAATAATCCCGCCGATCCCGAGTGCCCCGAAGCTTGGCAAGAAAGCTTCCGCCACCATGAAGGCGATGCCGAGCAGGATCAGGGCAAGGCCGGCATAGCTCACCGGCAGCAACTGGAACGCATACATGGCAAGCAGCAGGCAGATGGCGCCCGCTACCCCCGGTAACACAAAGCCGGGATTGGAAAATTCGAAGAACAAACCATAGATGCCAACAAGCATCAGTACGTATGCCACGCTCGGATTGGTAATGATGGCGAGCGCACGCATGCGCCAATCGGGCTCGACCATCTCCACTGTGGCTGGGGCTGTATCAAGAGTTAAATCGCGACCGAGTACGTTCATCCGCCTGCCGTTTGCCTGCTTCAGTAAATCGGGCACGTCGGTCGCGACATAATCGATAACTTTGAGATTCAGCGCTTCGGCTGCTGACAGGCTTACCGCTTCGCGTACCGCCCGCTCCGCCCACTCTGCATTGCGTCCACGCATCTGCGCCAGCCCGCGAATGTAGGCTGCGGCGTCATGGATCATTTTGCGTGACATCGTGTCCTTCATTGGCAGGTTGTCGTCCCGCAGGTTGTCGTCTCGTGTGGCATTCTGATCGCGGCGCTCATCCGATTTTGGCTCAGGTGAATCCTTGCGGGCCTTCGGCTTGGTTCCAGGCTCGGGCTCCGAGTCCGGCAAACCGCCGATCTGAACCGGAGTGGCCGCACCCAGGTTGGTGCCTGGCGCCATTGCGGCAATATGGCAGGCATAAAGAATATAGGTTCCTGCGCTTGCTGCCCGCGCTCCCCCTGGCGCAACGAAGCCGGCCACGGGTACCGAGGAAGCCAGGATATCGCGTACAATCTGCCGCATGGAGGTATCGAGGCCGCCTGGCGTGTCGAGCTGCAGCACTACCAGCAGTGCATCCTCGGCTTTAGCCTGCTGCAGGCCGCGTTCGACAAAATCCGCGCTTGCCGGCGTGATCGCCCCATGCACATCCAGCACCACTACTGGCGCGGCCAGACTGAAAAGCGGCAACAGAAGCAGCATCGCCGCCGTTCCACTATGCAGAACCGCCGTGAACGCTTTCATAGTGTCACTATAGATCGTTTCAGCCCCAATTGCTTTCCACCGTAAAAGCGCCGTTGATAGCTGTGTGGTAAAAGCGATAAGCTTGCAATCGATGCTGTTTTGCGCATAAAGCGCTTTTTTATGGGAAGCAGTGTTTCATGAAGAAACCGATCAGCCGAATTCTTATCATCAACGATGAGAAACTGATATTGAGGGAGCTCATCAAGGGATTGAATGCTGCTGCCAAGTCTCTGGAAAATCCGTTAGGCATCACCTTCGCGGGGGTGACGACGGCGCGTGAAGCACTGCAGGCCATTCAGGAGGACGGCGACATCCAGTCGGTAGTGGTGGACGATACGCTTTATACCCTGAAAAATGGTGAGAAGGGTTCGCGCAATCTGCAAATGACGGCGTTAAAGCTGGTGCAGGAGATTAACCGTTTCCGCCCCGAACTGGATATCTACATCCTGATCGCGCAGGAAAAAGAGGACGAAGTCGTTGATGCCCTCTTCTCTGAAACAGTGGACGGTTATTTCTATCGGGAAGAGCGGGACTATCGGGGTATGTACCGCATTCTCAATGCGCAGCTTCAGGAAAAAGCCCGCACGCCTTTCTACGACCAACTAAAAAATTACGTCTTGATGGCGAAGGATGCCTGGCATACGCCGGGGCACTCCTCCGGCGACTCGGTACGCGACAGCCCCTGGGCGAGCGACTTTTATCATTTCATCGGCGAGCATGTTTTTCGGGCGGATCTGTCCGTATCTGTGCCCATGCTCGATTCATTGATGGAACCGTCCGGTGTCATTGCGGAAGCACAGAAGATTGCGGCAAAAGCGTTTGGCGCACGACGCACTTTCTTTGCGACGAACGGCACCTCAACAGCCAATAAGGTGATATTCCAGACGCTGCTTGCACCGGGCGAGAAACTGTTGCTCGACAGGAACTGCCATAAATCAGTGCATCACGGGGTTGTATTGTCCGGCGCCTATCCGATTTATCTCGACTCGTCGGTGAACAAGAAATTCAGTATCTATGGACCGGTACCCAAAAAAACCCTGTTTGACGCGATAGAAGAGCATTCGGATGCGCAGGCGCTGATACTCACCAGTTGCACCTATGACGGCCTGCGTTACGACCTGCCGCCGATCATCGAGGCGGCCCATGCGAAAGGCATAAAGGTAATTATTGACGAGGCGTGGTATGCCTTTGCCCGCTTCCATCCGGCGTTTCGTCCAACCGCGATGGAGGCAGGCGCGGATTATGCAACCCAGAGTACGCACAAAGTGTTGTCGGCTTTTTCTCAGTCCAGCATGATCCACATCAACGACCCCGATTTCAACGAGCATCTCTTTCGTGAAAATTTCAATATGCATACCTCCACCAGCCCGCAGTACAGCATGATTGCGAGCCTGGATGTGGCGCGCAAGCAGGCGATGATGGAAGGGTACAAGCTGCTTTCCCGCACTCTGGATCTGGCGCAGGAAGTGCGTGCGCAGATCAATTCCACAGGGGTCTTCAGAGTTCTGGATCTTCCTGACCTGCTGCCCGATGAAGTCAAATCAGACAACATTCAGCTCGATTTCACCAAGGTAACGGTGGACATTTCCCGCTGTGGTTTTACTGTGGAGGACTTGATCCGCGAACTGTTCGAGCGATATAACATCCAGGTGGAAAAATCCACGTTCAATACGCTTACCTTGCTTCTCACCATCGGCACCACCCGCAGCAAGGTTTCACGCCTCTATGATGCACTCATGCGCATAGCGCGAGAAGGGCGCGCGCCTCGCCGGCTATATCGAATACCTGAGATTCCGCGTTTCACCGAACTCAAGTACTTGCCGCGCGACGCGTATTATTGCGGGGGGGAGCTGGTGCCGTTGCTGGACGAACAGGAGCGGCTAAATAATGAAATCAACGGCAGAGTGTGCGCGGATCAGATCACACCCTATCCGCCTGGCATACCCGTTCTGGTTCCGGGGCAGACCATCACGGACGAAGTCGTGCAGTATCTGGTGAGCATGTTGCGTTCGCAAAAACGTGTTGAAGTGCATGGAATTGTTTACGACGGCTACTTGCCCTGCCTGCGGCTGCTGACCGCGATGGAGGAAAAGGGCTTGAAAAAGCTGGTGAAATAGGTAAAGATAACTGATGCATAACAAACCGTTATTAGCGTACGGCGGCTCATGCCGCCGTACTGCATTCTGACTCCTGAAAAATCTCCTTGCAGTCTTTCAACCAGGCACATCGCCACGAATCCATCTATAGAGATGTCATGTCAAACCTGATGAACACTTATCCCCGGCTTCCCGTCACTTTTACAAAGGGGGAGGGTGTGTGGCTGTGGGACAAAGAAGGCAAGCGCTATCTCGATGCGCTTGCGGGCGTCGCGGTATGCGGACTGGGGCATTGCCATCCGAAGCTTGTCAGGGCAATCTGCAATCAGGCGGGTACGCTCATCCATACTTCCAATCTTTACCATATCGGTAAACAGGAAGAGCTGGCTGGCAGGCTGGCGACGTTGTCCGGAATGGATAACATGTTTTTCTGCAATTCCGGCGCGGAAGCAAATGAGGCTGCAATCAAGCTGGCGAGACTTTACGGCCATGGCAAAAGCATCGATCTGCCTACCATCATCGTGATGGAGAAATCTTTTCACGGCCGTACCATGGCGACGTTGACCGCGAGCGGCAATCGCAAGGTGCAGGCTGGTTTCGAACCCTTGCTCACTGGTTTCGCTCGGGTGCCCTACAATGATCTTGAAGCCGTGGCGCAAGTTGCCATTCACAATAAAAATGTTGTCGCCATACTGGTCGAGCCCTACCAGGGCGAGGGCGGCGTCAACGTGCCGGAGGCGAATTATTTGCAGGGATTGCGCCATTTGTGCGATCAGAATGGCTGGCTGCTGATGCTGGATGAGGTGCAGTGCGGAATAGGCCGGAGTGGAAAATGGTTTGCCTTCCAGCACAGCGGCATTGTCCCCGACGTGATAACCCTGGCGAAAGGCCTGGGCTCGGGTGTTCCCATTGGCGCCTGCCTTGCAAAAGGGATCGCGGCGGACGTATTCAAGCCAGGGAATCATGCCTCCACTTTTGGCGGAAATCCGCTCGCCTGTGCCGCTGCCCTGACCACCCTCGAGGTAATCGAGGAAGAGGACCTGCTGAGGAATTCGCTGGAACTGGGCGATTTCATGCGCATGATGTTCAAGACGCAGCTGGCGGAACTGCCCGATATCACCCAGATACGCGGCCAGGGATTGATGATAGGCATTGAACTTTCCAGACCCTGTGGCGACCTGGTGAGAGAGGCCTTAAGCCAAGGTCTGCTGATCAACGTGACTTCGGACAGGGTGGTGCGCCTGTTGCCACCCCTTGTGATGCAGCGAAGCGAGGCGGAGGAGGTAGTGAATATCCTTTCCGCCATAATCCGGAAATTCCTGCTGGCCTGACACAGCGGTCCATTCACTCAAGCCTATCGTGAAGTATGTTCTCGATTTATGTCTTCGAGAACCGGCTCATCGATCGTTAGTTCACAGATTATGCAGATCAAGCATTTTTTACAGTTTAACGATTTTTCCCGCGACGAATTCGAGTATCTGTTCGAGCGTACGCGCTGGATCAAGCATGAGTTCAAGCAATACCGGCGCTATTGGCCGCTGGAAGATCGCACCCTGGCAATGATTTTCGACAAACACTCCACCCGCACGAGGTTATCGTTCGAGGCGGGCATGCACCAGCTAGGCGGGGCGGCAATCTACCTTTCCACCCGGGATACTCAACTCGGACGCGGCGAACCTGTCGAAGACGCGGCCCGTGTCATCTCCCGCATGGTGGATATCGTCATGATTCGCACTTATGAACATGACATTATCAGGCGATTTGCCGCCCACTCGCGGGTCCCGGTAATCAACGGATTGACTGATGAATACCACCCTTGCCAGATCATGGGTGATATTTTTACCTTCGTTGAGCGGCATGGGAGTATTTCCGGAAAGACCATCGCCTGGATAGGCGATTCGAACAATGTTTGCAATACCTGGTTGCAGGCGGCGGAAGTGTTCGATTTCAACGTGCATGTCTCGACTCCACCGGGTTACGAGGTCGAGCCGGAACGTGCGGGTCTTTATGGCACCGATCATTATGAGGAGTTTGCGGATCCGCATGATGCAGTGAAAGATGCCGACCTCGTTACGACCGACGTCTGGACCAGTATGGGGTTCGAGTCGGAAACCGAGGAGCGAAAAAAACATTTTGCCAATTTTCGCGTTGATCCCGAAATGATGGCTTGCGCCAAGAAGGATACGCTGTTCATGCACTGCCTGCCTGCTCATCGCGGTGAAGAGGTGGCGGCCGAGGTCATCGATGGGCCACAATCGGTCGTATGGGAAGAGGCGGAGAACAGACTGCACACACAAAAGGCCTTGATCGAATATTTGTTGCTGGGAAAGATAAAAACATAATATGCCTATTGGGAATTGGCATCCGGCTTATGTAGTGCTTGCAGGATGGGTGAAGCAAAGCGCAACCCATCAAAACACATTGCAACTCAACCGGATTGGATGAGGTGAAACAGGCGAAGAAGTTTTATGAGGTGGAGGTAAGCGCAATGATGGGTTGCGCTTTGCTTCACCCATCCTACCAAAAGTGTTCACGCGTTATAACGACGAGTCAAATATGAGAAAAGCAAAAAAAGCCAATACGGCTGAGGTCAGGAAAGTAGTTCTGGCATTTTCCGGCGGGTTGGACACCTCCGTTATTTTGAAATGGCTGCAGGACACTTATCAGTGTGAAGTCGTCACCTTCACTGCGGATATCGGTCAGGGCGAGGAGGTCGAGCCGGCACGCGCAAAAGCTAAACAACTCGGCGTCAAGGAGATATTCATAGAAGATCTGCGCGAAGAGTTTGTGCGTGATTTTGTTTTTCCCATGTTTCGTGCCAATACGATATATGAGGGGGAATATCTGCTGGGTACCAGCATCGCGCGGCCGCTGATTGCCAAACGCCAGATCGAGATTGCGCAGAAAACAAAAGCCGATGCGGTCGCTCACGGCGCCACCGGCAAGGGCAACGATCAGGTGCGTTTTGAGCTTGGGTATTACGCATTGCAACCGGATATACGCGTTATCGCCCCATGGCGCGAATGGGATCTTACTTCGAGGGAAAAGCTCCTGCAATACGCGGAACAGCATGGCATTCCGGTGGAAATGAAGAAAAAGGCCGGTTCGCCTTACAGCATGGACGCCAATCTGCTGCATATCTCCTATGAGGGGCGCATTCTGGAGGATCCGGCGCAGGAACCGGAGGAATCCATGTGGCGATGGAGCGTATCCCCGGAGAAAGCTCCTGATGAGCCGGAATACCTCGATCTTGAATTCAAGCAGGGGGACATTGCCGCCCTGAACGGAAAGAAACTCTCGCCCGCTCGCGTACTCGCGAAGCTCAATCAGTTGGGTGGCAAGCATGGCATTGGGCGCCTCGATCTGGTGGAAAACCGTTATGTCGGAATGAAATCCAGGGGATGTTATGAAACACCGGGCGGTACTATCATGCTGCGCGCCCACCGGGCAATCGAATCCATTACGCTTGATCGTGAATTCGCTCACCTGAAGGATGAATGGATGCCGCGGTATGCCGAGCTGATTTACAATGGCTATTGGTGGAGCCCCGAGCGCAGGATGATGCAGGCCATGATTGATGCATCCCAGATGCATGTGAATGGCTGGGTGCGCGTGAAACTCTACAAGGGCAACGTTATTGTGGTTGGGCGGGATTCAAAAACGGATTCCCTGTTCGATCCTCACATTGCCACCTTTGAAGAAGATAAAGGCGCATACAATCAGGCTGATGCGGCAGGGTTCATCAAGCTGAACGCATTACGGATGCGCATTGCCGCCAATTTGAAAAAGCGGAAATAAAATAGCACAGTGAGATAGTGGAGCGGTTTGTCCCAAATCCAGATTAATCCAGGCCAGTCCAGGTTGACCCGGTGATTCAGGAGGTTGTCTATGCCATCGTTTGATATCGTTTCGGAAGTGGACAAACAGGAGGTCAGAAACGCTGTTGACCAGGTAAACAAGGAAGTCAGCACGCGCTTCGATTTCAAAGGATCGGATGCGCGCGTGGAGCAGGCGGATTATACCCTGACCGTTTTTGCGGACGATGAATTCAAGCTGGGGCAGGTACTGGACATTCTTATGGCCAAGCTTGCCAAACGTAATGTTGACGTACGATGCCTGGATAAGGGACAGATAGAAAAAATCAGCGGAAACAAGGTCAAACAGCAGGTCACGGTTAAAACAGGGGTTGAAAGCGACCTGGCCAAAAAGATCATCAGGCTCATCAAGGATAGCAAACTCAAGGTGCAGGGCAGCATACAGGGGGATGCGGTGCGCGTTTCTGGCGCAAAGCGCGACACCTTGCAGGAAGCGATACAACTGGTCAAGAAATCAGTTACCGAATTCCCGCTCCAGTTCCAGAATTTCAGGGATTGATCGTATATTTGCTCGCGGCTTGCTTTTCATCGGGTCGATCGATATGCGAGGATCTCTCTCCCATCATCTTTCCCGGCGTTAAGAAAGGCCGGATTTTGCGCTGCCGAAATTCCTAATTTCCCGTTCCCTGCTGTCATAGCGCGCCTCAGCCACTAATTGCGGGGCGCTTGCCTGTCATGACCTCTGATCCGCAAGCAGCGCTTGCGGCCGCGATTCACGTGAGCCGAATCATGACGGCCTTTGTCTGATCCTGCTCCAGGTAATTCCCCTAGCCCAGTCCCCCAGTATCCTGCAAGAGACGCGACATAGTAGTAGGATAAACACTAATTTCAGATATGTAACTTTAGAGCACACCCCATCCTTACAATTTTGCCTGACACTTTTTTGCCTGTTTTTGTCAGATTGGAATCAATATGAGTATTAATTGACATTCGCACGAAGAGGTTAAAGACTCTATCCGGACAATTATTAATGGAGAGAGGTCCTTTACCTCTCCAATGTCTGTTACCGCACCTGAAAATCATCGAACTGCTGTTGAAGGTCCCATAGCTGGACTGGCTTCATCCAGAGCTTAAGCGTCTCAAGACGCGCATCCCGAGCCTAGGCTTATATTCGGGCTAGAACGAATAAAAATCCGAGCGCTAATAGATTTGATTAAATCTTTGCTTGAGCGAAGGGTGAGGGCTGCTTAATCGCATTGGGAGCAATCGGAGGGGACGGCAAAGTGCGTTTACATGTGATTCTTTGGAATGAGGTTACGCAAAAAATGTCCTTACTGAAAACATTGAGGGGCCTCCTTTTTTACTTACTGCTATGCTCCCTCTTCAACCAAATACCAGTATAGATATACGAATCATCAATGCTAACCTGCCCCGATAACAACCTATTTCTGTTACAAAAACCCTCGCCTATGGAGTGTTGGGGTATACGTACTGAGAAATTCCCTCCGGCTAAATCCATTTCGATCGAGATATCGGTAAATTCTAATAGATATCCAAAAGCCGTATAGCAACACTTCAGCACACTTTCTTTGGCTGAAAAGATAGCATACGCATGGTAGCTAATAAGCGTTGGCTGAACTTTCAGGATGGCATTAATTTCTTCAGAGCGGAAAAATGAATAAAGAACATCACGAGGGAAGGGTTTACCATGTTCTTGGATATCCACGCCCAAAGATCTTATATGCTCAGTATATGCTGCCACTGCTATGGCTACTTCACCGCTATGGCTTATGCTGCCTACAATGTTCATGGGCCAAGTGGGCGCACCATTGATGTCTTTAAGAACCGGGATGCCTTCATACCCAAGCCTACCGAGAACCTGATGTGCACAATATCGACCTGCGCAGAAGTCCCTCTCACGTTTTTCACTTGCGCCTTTTATCAAAGATGATTCCCCCGGATAAAGCACATGTTGAGTTTTTGGCGTATCACTAGATGCAAAAGAAAATAGTGGCGACGGCCACATCAGTGCTTTCGTCAGATATGGGAAAGGTACACCTAGCGGTTTAATAAACATCACAGCAATTCGGCTTAAAAAAAATGGGCGATGCGCAGCTGGACGTAGTCGTCATTCCGGTAACCATTGAGGATAATATCGGTCACGGGGATGTTCCTGAACAGCCGGGACTCGAGTTCGATTTTCCATTTTTCTCCGAGACGCCGGCTGGCTGTTATGCTGACCATGGTGGCTTGGGTTTTTAAATCGGTAATTACGCCCGCGAGCACCTGCGAATTCTGGGCGTCGTTGAGCGCGAGCCGCACTCCCAGGTAAAGGTCGTTATTGAACGGGGTGGGTGGCGCAGTTTTGTCGCGACCATCATATTGATACTCTGCCAGGAATCCGAGATCCACGGCGCTTCCCAGCACGCCGTAGTGCGTGTATTCAAAGCCGGCCACTACGGCTGCGAACCGCTTGCCCTGCCCGCCTCGGGTGATTGCTTCCAACTTCAGGAGCCAGTTTCCAAGGGATGCCTGCGCATCGAGGCTGGTTTGCTGGATCCGGTCGTACACGGGTATGAGCGCGGTCGGGACAGGTCCGTTATCGAAGCGAGGAACCAGCCTAGGCTCGCGCCCAATACCCATGAAATGAGCTATCCCGATGTCCAGCGCGCCAAAAGTGCGACTCCAGCGTATTGCCCAGTCCGGGTGCCAGTGGCTGACGCCGTTTAGCTCGGCGGCGTTCGGGTCAACCGGCGGATCGAACCGGAGTCGCCCATGTGGGGCGGAAAAAGTGCGTTCGCGAAAATAGGGGAGGTATATCAAACTGAAGCTGCCGTAGGCGCTGGAAATATTGAGGTTCAGCATGGGCTGCCCCAGCTTCTGCTCCCCGTTGATGTTTTCAACGAAATCGGTCTGATTAATAATGTCTACAAGATGACGCGATTCGGTCACTCCCCAGAAAACTTTCCCCACACCGGCGCTGAGGCTCCAGTTTTTACTTTGATGA
>DATJHX010000067.1:0-4238 GCA_035493655.1 Nitrosospira sp. | reverse complement strand
GGCACTGCACGCGCTCAAATCCAAAAATCCGGCCGAGCTGATCTGCGCTGTGCCTGTAGCGCCACCCGATACGGTAGAAAAAGTGGGAGATACTGCAGATCGCGTCGTGTGCCTGTCCACTCCTCTCAACTTTTCGGCAGTCGCCCAGTTCTATAGGGAATTTCGGCAGGTGACGGACGAAGAAGTTATCGCCCTGCTTTCCGCACCCATCCACCCATCCGCGCATTAGGATATATATAGATAGAGGAAAAGCCATGATTTCTGATTCTGTTGATATTGCGACTCGCGTCAGCCCCAACCTCTCGGCGCTTATAGAAAGCCGGGTAGGTGATCCGGATGCCGAGCAGCCCATAACGCTCGCGTCAGTACGCGCCTTTCTCGCCGGCTTGTTACCCGCTTCTCTGGATGAATCGGAAAGACTGCACCATGCGGATATTGATGAATCACTCCTTGACGAACTCGATGCGCTGATCGAGGAATATGGCGGCGACGTGCTTGCCATCGATTTTGCACGGAACAATGCGAGCGAAGCGCTATCGCGAGTGATTGATACTGTAATGGGCGACGAAAACCGGGAAAATCCACCCACGCTTGGGGTGATAAGGGACGCGATCACCTCGGGTCTGCCGGCCCGGATGGTCGGTGATGGCGATCTGGAAGATGATGAAGACGAAACCTTGCTTGCAGAGATTGAGTCCCTGATCAGGCGTCACGGGGAAGACGCCCTGGCAGAGCAGTTTTTACGTTACGAATAACATCAAAACCTGTCACTTCAGTAACACACCTTCATTTTGGCGGCGGAGGTGGCGGATTGCCTGAAGGCGGTGGAGGAGGTGGACGTCCTGCGTCTCCCGCCGGGGGCGGAGGCGGCGGACTCACGCTTTGGCCACCGCGGCCACCCGTCGCAGAGTTATCCATGATTTGCCCCGCCAGCGGCACGCGATGGCCTCTGGCATACATGCATTGCACGTAACCCATGTCATAACGCTGCTGGTTTATCTCCGCAGAAGACAGGCCACTACTGCTTCCCATTAACCCGCCCACAGCCAGGCCGCTGCCTGCCCCGATGGCCGCCCCGGTTCCTCCCCCAATGGCCGCGCCTGCCGCCGCGCCCAGCGCCGTGCCAACGGCAGCGGTTCCTACCCCGCTGGATACGGATGCCTGGTTCGGGCTCACTCCCCTCACCTGTTCGCTGGCATATTGCCTGCAATTCAAATCATCGCCGCGAAACTGATCGAAGTTTTTGCCGGAACCCGGCAGGACCATTACACTCGGACCCGAAGGCATGCTTACGCATGCGCTTAGGAAGAAGATGGAACATACAACCAGCAGCGCGGATAACCTGGGTGTTTCACGCATATCATATGGCATCATACGTACAGTCCTATTGTTGAGCTGAAGGCTGAGGCGCCACCTGCAACCAGCCCTCGGCGCATTCCTTGACGTAAGGATAATAGCCTTCCGGATTCCGGCAGTAATACCAATAATTAGTCGATTGTGGGGCGGAAGGCTCTATATCCTGGCGCTGGACATATACGGGGGGCGCGGCAGGGATAGCCGCAGAATAACCATAGGCGGGCGGATAATAACCGCCACCCCAGCCATAATAAGGACCACCCCAGCCCCAACCATAACCCCCGTAATAACCCAGCCCATAACCCAAGCCTAATCCCAAGCCAAAAGGGACAAAACCAAAACCGCGATGATGACCTCCCCAGTGGCCTCCACCATGATGACCGCCCCAGCCGCCACCGTGACCGCCTCCAAAATGGCCACCTCCCCCATGTCCGCCTCCGCCATGCCCCCCACCACCACCGCGCGCCCACACCGAGGCGTAGGGCGCTGGCGCGAGCAGGATCAGGGCAATAAGCACCGATCCAATCTTCTGGACGTAGTTTTTCATAAAATGTCGCGCTCCGAGAGCATGCTTGTGCTCTAAATGACCTGAATATCAATTAGACTGGATCGTGGCAACAGGAGTTTCTCTATGCAAATAAAATAAAACCGCGGCTGTTTTTATATACTGGAAACCTGCGCAAACAGTTGACAAGAAATTATCGTAACCAGAATCCACTTACCTTTCCGTCTTTCAAGGACAGGGTGGCAAGAACATCGTCGGTTTTATCGTTGAACTCCAGTTTCCATAAATACACCATAAATCCCTGCTGATTGAGGTTGCCAAAATATTTGGCGGTGTATCCTTGCTTGAGGCGAGGTGCAAGAGACTGGCGCACGCTATCAAATATTTGTTGCGTCATTCCGCTCCGAAATGCCGGGTCTCCGAATGCCAAAAAGTCTGTCAGCGAGTCGTTTTCGATAGCAGAAAGCATATTTTTCATTATGCCCTCGGGTGACTGAGGAGCCTGCGCGAGGACGGCGTGCGACGGCAACCCCAGGACTGATATGACGAGGAAGAAAATAAAGCGGCTTCTGCATGAAAATGGTGACCAGGACAAGATTGACCGGGGAAGGAGCAGCCTCATAGAGTCTCCGCAATAAGGTTGAAACAACGGCTGGGGTCGAGGTACAGCTTTCTGCTTACGTCTGCTTGCTTACTGCCTTACTGCTTACGTAAGCTTAAGTAAGCGAAGCATATCTTCATTTTTATAGACCAGAAAATTTCGGGCGGCAACTTGAATTCACCGATTCTTACTCGCGTTTTATGGGTGAGAGGTCTACGGGCGTTTGGCGATGGCTACGTCAGCCTGCTCCTGCCCATTTATCTTATTGAGCTGGATATGAGCGCGCTCCAGGTCGGCGCCATTGCGACCGCGACGCTGATCGGCTCGGGCTTGCTGACATTATTGGCGGGTTTGCAGGCTTATCGTTTTGCATACCGGACGCTGCTGTTGACCGCGACCATCCTCATGGCGGCAACCGGATTCGGATTCGCCGTGATTACGAACTTCTGGCCGCTATTGCTGATCGCATTTATCGGGACGTTGAACCCTTCCAGCGGAGATGTCAGCGTATTTCTGCCCCTCGAGCATGCCATGCTTTCCCGAGTTGTCGAGGATCGCCGCCGTACCGCAATCTTCGCACGCTATAGCCTGGTCGGCGCATTGGTTGCAGCAGTAGGCGCGCTTGCGGCGGGGCTCCCCGATGTGATGAGTCCGATATTACACTTGGATACTAAAACTGCACTGCAGGCCATGTTCGCCCTGTATGGCCTGATCGGCCTGTTGGCGGCGGGGGTTTACGCAACGCTGCCAAAAGAGGGAGGCGATATGCATGCTGATGCAAGGCATAAGCCGGGGCCGCTAAAAAAATCCAAAAGAAATGTCTACAGGCTCGCTGTCTTATTCAGCCTGGATGCGTTCGGTGGCGGATTCGTGGTGCAATCGATGCTGGCGCTATGGCTGCTCCAGAAGTTCCAGCTTTCCACGGCGGTTACCGGGACTGTTTTTTTCTGGGCCGGACTATTTTCCGCGCTTTCCTACCTGGCGGCGGTGCGTATTGCCGATCGCTTCGGCTTGGTGAATACCATGGTGTTCACGCACCTGCCCGCGAACCTGCTTTTAATTCTGATACCCTTCATGCCTTCATTGAGCTGGGCGGTCGCCTTGCTGCTGGCGAGAAGCCTCCTTTCGCAAATGGATGTGCCGACGCGAAGCTCATACGTTATGGCGATCGTGCAACCGGAAGAACGCGCCGCCGCTGCGAGCATTACCACCGTTCCGCGCAGCCTGGCATCCGCAGCAGGGCCGTTTCTGGCTGGATACCTGCTGAGCATATCTTCTTTTGGATGGCCGCTGGTCATAGCGGGAGGACTGAAAATCATCTACGACGTCTTGTTGCTTCGCATGTTTCGAACGGTGCGGCCGCCGGAGGAGGAGTAAATCCTTGCGGATATAGCAGAAGATACTGTTCTGCTGATATTCTTGGGGGGTTTCCTTGAGTTATGTGGTCAGCTAGCCGCCGTCGCGCCAGGCGAGATTTGTTCAGCGGGTCCCTAGACAACGGCTTGCCTTTACCCAAGCATATAACGACCTCAGATAGCTCGGTTGGGAAACCAAGCGGGTCGCTGTTGCACCCCAGCGAAAGCCAAGACGGTTACAATAGGCCTTTCCCCTTCCTGAAGAGCCTCATGCAATTTCCTTTTCTCAAACGTTGTTACTCCAGCCTCGCTGGGAAGACGAAGCCATTCTTATGCAAAACGGCTAAGTGCTGTCATATGCTGCACGCCGGTTGCTGAAATCCATGCTGGAACTGCGCCATATCGGTAAAGCCTACGCTAA
>DATJHX010000066.1:0-21595 GCA_035493655.1 Nitrosospira sp. | reverse complement strand
CGGGCAGATGTCTTTCCTATAATAATCACTCTTGGAGTCATCCCTGTCCAGCGAGCCCAGGCGCCACATCCGCGCGTGCCTATAACCCCGCAACTAGCGCCATGAAACAGAATTCAGCGAATCACTCAGCTATCAAACTTTCCGGGGAATAAGATGACTGAACCTACCATTACCTGCCCCAAATGCAAAATTGAAATCCGGCTTACCGAGTCGCTCGCGGCGCCGCTGATAAATGCTACGCGTCAGCAATACGAGCAGCAGCTTTTGCAAAAGGATGGGGAAATTGCCAAACGCGAAAAAGGTATACGCGAAAAAGAAAAACAAATTGCGGAAGCTCGGCGCACGCTGGACGATCAGATAGCCAGCCAGGTCGCTGCGCAATTGAGTACGGAGCGCAATCGCGTTATTGCCGAAGAATCCCGAAAGGCAAAGCTTGCCAACGCCGCCGAACTGGACAGCAAGGCGCGGGAAATTGCTGAGCTTCAGGAAGTTCTCAAGATCCGCGACGAGAAACTGGCCTCCGCGCAAAAAGTTCAAGCGGAGCTTGCCCGAAAGCAACGCGAACTCGACGACGCCAGGCGCGAACTCGAACTGACTATAGAAACACGTGTGCAGCACGGGCTTAACGCCATACGCGCAGCGGCCAGGCAGGAAGCCGAAGAAAGCCTCCAGCTCAAAGTGATGGAGAAAGATCAAACCATCTTATCCATGCAGCAAAAAATCGAGGAGCTGAAGCGTAGAGCCGAGCAAGGTTCGCAACAATTGCAAGGCGAAGTGCAGGAACTGGCGCTTGAGAATCTGCTACGCATAAAGTTTCCGTTCGATGCGATCGAGCCCGTGCCTAAAGGTGATTACGGAGGGGACGTTCTGCACCGCGTTATCAGCGCAGCCGGGCAGCCCGGGGGTACGATCTTATGGGAGACGAAACGAACCAGAAACTGGAGCGATCTTTGGCTCGCCAAACTGCGGGAGGACCAGCGGGCCGCCAAAGCGGAGATCGCCGTAATTGTGAGCCAGACGCTGCCAAAAGGTATCGAAACGTTTGAAATGATCGATGGCATCTGGGTGACTCATCCGCGTTCCGCCCTGCCTGTGGCGCTCGTCCTGCGCCACTCGTTGCTGGAGCTTGCGCTTATGCGCAAGTCTTCGGAGGGCTTGCAAACCAAAACCGAAATGATCTACCGATATCTGACCGGTCCGCGCTTCCGTCAGCGCGTGGAAGCGATCGTGGAAGCGTTTTCCACGATGCAGGAGGACCTGGATAAAGAGCGCAAGGTGATCATGAAGCAGTGGGCCAAACGGGAAGAACAGATTATGCGCGTGATGGGTGCAACAGTAGGTATGTACGGCGATCTGCAGGGAATCGCGGGCAAATCCCTGCAGGAGATCAAGGGACTCGAGCTGAAGAGCTTGGGTTTAGACGAGGAAGACCGGTGATCGCCGCTGCTTAAAAGCAACGATCACGACGTCTTCCGCGTTAGCAATCTCTCAAAAATTCTTATCGAAAGCGAGCTTCTGGAAACAAGTATCTCTTACGCTCCCTGGAGCGCTACCATCTCCCTGTCGGGATAGCGCTCCATCTGATACCTTTGCCACAGCTTTGTGCCGATGTGGAACGCCAGCATATCGGCGTTGAACTGCAAAAGCGGGTTACCGATCTCGCTCGTCGTTTGACGGAAGAGCTCCAGCCATCTTTCGAATAATGTTGCGCTGAGCCCGGGCAGGGCCACATGCTTGGGCATGGGCATGCCCCGGAACCGGCTCGTTCCGCGCAGCTTCATTGACCAGAAATTGATCATTTGTACAAAATGCGCATCCCAGTCCTCCACATGCGCTTCGAATATCGGACCCAAAGATGGATCGCGCCTGGCCCTTGCGTAGAACGTATGGACCAGCGTCGAAATCTCCTCTTCGGTACAGAGGTTGGGGTCGGGAGCTACAAACTCTAGTTGTGACATGGCTATAAGGAAATAAGTAAATTAAAAAATGATAGATTACCGCAAATGCGGCGGAACGGTCACTTGAATCTTCGTTATATATACTGAGCGATATATTGAGCGCAGATTTCTCAATGACCGTAGGTAACACTTTTTACACTAGTTTATGTGATAAGTTTGGCCGAGTAAAGAGCCCAAGTCAAGCGCAGAATAGAGGCACGAGTAAAAGGGCTTAGGAAAGGTTCACAAACCGAGGGGTCAGGACGGAATAGGGTATATGGAGGAGTTAAAGGATGAAGGAAACCAGAGGAAGTCAAAGGTAAATCAAAGGTGGAAACAAGGAATCGAAGGAATCATAGTGTATTTAAGGTTGCTTCGCATTCCAGGAGCCCGCGATCGCTCGCGCGCCTGATGGCGAGTAAAGATTGACGGAGGAGGATCTCTTAAAAAACCCCGTCCCTCGATACCCCATCACATCTTAGTATCATCCGCAACGTCTGCAACGCTTCCAACTGAATCTGGCGGACGCGTTCACGAGTAAGGTCAAGCGTCTTTGCCAGTTGTTCCAGTGTTTGAATTTCATAGCCATTGAGACCGTAGCGCTTCTCGATGATGTACCGCTGCTTTTCATTCAGACGATGAAGCCATTCCTGTACGCGATCCTTGATCTCGGATTGCTCCAGCATGAGGTCGGGACCAGGAGTGTTATCGTCGGGCATAACGTCGCCCATGGATAGCAATGGGTCAACGTCAAGCGGGGCATCCAGTGACATCATGCTCATATTCAAGGAGAGCATGCGCTGCACCTCCTTCACCGCGCGCCCGAGCAGATGCGCAACATCCTCCGCCCTGGGTTCCTTTCCCGTATGGGCTTCCAGATGGCGGGCTGCCTGTAGAATGATGTTTAAATCCTTGATGACGTGTACCGGCAGACGAATGGTCCGCGATTGATTCATGATGCAGCGCTCGATGTTCTGGCGTATCCACCAGGTGGCATAGGTAGAAAAACGAAACCCGCGTTCCGGATCGAATTTGTCCAACGCGTGCATCATTCCCATGTTTCCTTCTTCGATCAGGTCCAGCAACGCCACGCCCTGATTTGTATAATGCTTGGCGATATTTACCACCAGACGAAGATTGCACTCGATCATTCTTTGGCGCGCCGGAAAATTGTCCTGCTTGACCAAGCGCGTCAACTCTGCTTCTTCCTTCGCCGTCAACAGGCAATTCTGCCCGATCTCGTTGAAATAGATTTGCGTAACATCGGTCAGCATATAATCGCTTTGGGGCTCGGCCCCGGCATTTGGCGCTACCTCGGCGGCTTCAGGAGGAATGTCATCCGGGTCCAATGGCTCAGTCTGGTCGAACGAATCTTCATCAGCGGCATAATTTAGTTGGTTCATCCGGATACCTCAGGTAAATGTTTCAGTGGATCCACAGGTTTTCCATTCTTCCGAATTTCAAAATGAAGTTTTACCAGACTCGCGTCAGTATTTCCCATCTCGGCGATTTTTTGCCCTTTTGTTACTGTTTGTCCTTCCTTTACCAGGAGTTTGCTGTTATGAGCGTAGGCGCTAAGATAAGTGTTGTTATGTTTGATGATGATGAGCTTGCCGTAACCGCGAAGTCCTGCGCCGCTATAAACCACTTTCCCTGCCGCCGAGGCGGTTACCGATTGCCCCGGCTTGCCCGCAATATCGATGCCCTTGGTGCTTTCGGAAAATCCTTCCAGCACTTTACCTTTGGCAGGCCAGATCCATTCGACCCCGTCATCATTTCGGGCGGCTTCCGAGGTCGAAGGAGCCAGGCTGATTTCGGCATTCTTTTCGGCCGTGGCGTCAGCCTTGGCTACGGCCGGGATGACCGCTACAGGTGCATCCGCCAAGCCCTTTAACTGTGCCATGGCCTGTTCCGAATACGGCAGTTTGAACGCCTTGGGTTGATTCTTCACCTTATCGGTATTAACGAGCGGTTTTGTTTCCGATGGAGGCAGAGTGCCAGGCGCAGGGATCGCCCTGGACGGCGCTGCTTGTTCCGGCAGAGAAAAAAGAGAAGGCTGCGTCCCCTCGGCAGGTGGAGATAAATAGAGCTGCTGACCAATATGAATAGCCCTTGGATCCTGAATATTGTTCCATTCGGCCAAGTCCTTTTGACTAATCCCGTTACTCAATGCGATAGCGTAGAGCGTGTCGCCTTTCTGCACGACATACACTTTCGGCTGTTGGGTTGTTGTTTCGGCAATCGGAGCACCCGTCGCTTTTTGCGGCTCTTCCGTGGTGCGGTCGACAACGGGCGCAGGTTCCTGCGTCGTTGCACAACCGCCCATCAGCAGAGCCAAAAGGAGGGGCGAACCTAAAAGGAGCGGTGAACCCAAAAGGAAGGGTGAACCGTGGGAAAGGAAAAAACGCCTTGGCATCTTCATATACATTGGCGATCCAGGGGGTAACACGACAACATTCCGCCATTACTCCGTTGGCAACTCGAGGCTCTGCAATACGCAGCTCTCCGACTGTTTCTGCCTATCCTTGGAGCCCTCATCCCTGCCTTATTCCCCGTTGTCTAACGTTTCCATACACCTGGCACCATCGGAACGAACCTCACCTCATCGAGCATTATCTCGGTAAAACCATTTAAGTTGCGTTCGATAACGCACAGAAGCTGCTTCTCGCTCCCCTGCTTCTGGTTCCCTTTGGGTAGAATCATTCTGCCGCCGGTCGCCAATTGCTCCAGCAGCAGCGGGGGAGTATGCGCAGTCGCAGCGGTTAGAATGATTGCATCAAATGGCGCATACTCGGGCAATCCGAGCAAGCCATCGGCATGCTTCACGCGAATATTGTTGAGGCGCAGCTCCCGCAAACGGGCACGGGCGCGGGTAAGTAATGGCCCTACCCGTTCGATGGAATAAACTTCGCGTGCAAGCTGGGCCAATATAGCAGTCTGATAACCACACCCCGATCCAATCTCAAGCACCTTCCCAATGCTTGAGCCCGAGCGTGCGAGCTCGCTCATGCGTGCAACCGTAAATGGACTCGAGATGGTCTGACCGAAGTTGATAGGCAGGGCAACATCATCGTAAGCACGGGTTGCCAGAACTTCTTCGACGAAAATATGGCGAGGAACCACACTCATTGCTGCCAACACAACTTCGTCAACGATACCTTGCGCCCGTAACCGCTCTATCATGCGCGCACGAGTCCGTTGAGAAGTCATGCCGATCCCGGAGTGATGACTATTCAAGCTTTTTATTACCTCTACAGAGGATCGTACCCCGAAATGGCTTAAGGCCCGTTTGGGCCTAAAATTAGGAGACTAGCAAGTGGTGGTGCAGGGGCGGAGTTTCTCAAGTTACTCGATCCATTCCCTTACCGCATCGAGTTGCCCATAACGGGTCAGGTCGATTTGCAGCGGCGTGATCGATACGCGGTTGCGCTGGATTGCGGAAAAGTCCGTGCCCTCGCCCGCGTCCTGGGCTGGCCCGGCCGCGCCTACCCAATAAACGTTTTCCCCGCGAGGGCTTTTGGATTTAACGACCGGCTCCGCCTTGTGTCGGCGGCCCAGCCGGGTAACCTCGGTACCCTGCAATTCGCCATAAGCAACATCGGGTACGTTAACGTTCAACAGCACTGTCCCGTGCAGCCTGTCATTCTCGAAACGTTGGACAATTTCCTTCGCGACACGGGCGGCGGTGGCGAAATTTCCCGCCGAGAAACGTGCAAGGGAAATCGCAAGGGAAGGAATACCCAGCAAAAAACCTTCGGTGGCCGCAGCGACGGTGCCGGAATAGATCGTATCGTCCCCCATATTGGCGCCATCATTGATGCCGGAAACCACCATGTCAGGCAATGTGTCCAGCATTCCGGTGACCGCAAGATGCACGCAATCCGTAGGGGTGCCGTTTACATAATAAAAACCGTTGTGGGATTTACGCAAGCTGAGAGGACGGTCCAGCGTGAGTGAATTACTGGAGCCGCTGCGGTCGCGCTCGGGTGCGACCACGATGATATCCGCGATTACGGAAAGCGCTTCCGCCAGACAGGCCAAGCCAGGCGCAAAATACCCATCATCGTTGCTGAGCAATATGCGCATTCGAACAGTTTGCCCCAGGATACTGTTAGCTTATCGGGGAAAGGATGGCCAATTACATCGGCCCTCCAATTACATTCGCCCTCAATACGCACAGGAATCGGTCAGATTGTGGCTTGATTGGTCGGGGCGAGAGGATTTGAACCTCCGACCACTTGCACCCCATGCAAGTACGCTACCAGGCTGCGCTACGCCCCGAAGGTTGAAATTATAACAAAAGCAGGGAGGTTAGAGTCTTTGAATATGCTAAGGAACCTTTGAATAAATCCTCCGCGCGCGTTGCTAGTAAAATCGGGATGATCACAAGGGGCGCGACGCAGGTCGTAGCTAGATCTATCATGCCAAGGAGTGCAATGCAGTGGGCAATAATCCCGACTCAAATTATTCAGCGGGGATGGCGGCTAAGACTTAAGCAGAGAGACAACGCCTTCGATTTCCCTTCGCAACAGCGCCAGATCGATTACCGGAGATAAGGGGATAGTGGGGGCAGCGGCAGGCGGAACAGCCTCGGCCATTCCCTGCCCCAAGCGGCCGCGGGCCCCTTGAATAGTAAATCCCTCCTCATAAAGCAGCTCACGGATACGGCGAACGAGCAGCACCTCGTGGTGCTGATAATAGCGGCGATTGCCACGACGCTTGACGGGCTTCAGTTGAGTGAATTCCTGCTCCCAATAGCGCAACACATGCGGCTTCACCCCGCACAGCTCGCTCACTTCACCGATGGTAAAGTAACGCTTTGCCGGAATGGGTGGCAGCGCGCTACTGGCTATTATGTTTTCCATGCTGCTGATTTTTCTCCACCATCGCCTTCAATTTCTGGCTGGCATGAAAAGTCACCACTCGTCTCGCGGTAATGGGTATTTCTTCACCGGTCTTCGGATTGCGACCGGGGCGCTGCGGTTTATCCCGCAACTGGAAATTGCCAAAACCCGAAAGCTTGACACCATCGCCATTCTGCAGCGCGATGCGAACCTCCTCGTAGAAGGATTCCACCATGTCTTTGGCTTCGCGCTTGTTAAAGCCGACTTTTTCGAATAGCAAATCCGCCAGTTCGGCTTTTGTTAAGGTCATAGTCTCTTTCACCCGCTTACCTATCTATCTTACCTATCTATCGTACCTATCGTACTTATCGTTTATGACTGTCGTTTACTTTTTAAATCTGGCTGAATCTGGCTGAATTAAAGATTTTAAACAAATCCATCAGACCCGAATGTTGTCGACACACAATCTGGAGGGAAACAGGGAAATACTTCAAAATGCCCTAGCTGCGCAATGTTGCATCGAACCGTTCTTTCAGGATGTTCCGCAAGCTTGCGACCTCCCGATCCGCTTCCGCATCAGTGAGCGTTTTTTGAGTATCTTGCAATAAGATACGGAATGCAAGACTTTTTTTGCTGTGCTCGACGCCTTTGCCGCGGTATACGTCGAACAAGGAAATCTCCGAAACAATGGAAGATTTCATGGTTTGCATGGCGTCGAGCATCGCCTGAACCTCGACATTTTCGGCCACCACGACCGCGATATCGCGCCGGATGGGCGGGTACTTGGAAATCTCCGCGGCTTGCGGCAGCGTTCGTGCCATTAGAACGTCAATATCCAGTTCAAACAACACTGCGGGTTTAGGCAAGTCAAAATTTTTCTGCCAGCGTGGATGCAGTTCCCCCAGGTAACCGGCAACTCTTTCCCCCAGGTATATGCGTGCAGATTTGCCTGGGTGCAAGGCTGAATGGGATGCCGGTTCCGCCCGTATGGCGCTCGGCCAGAACAATGCCTCGATATCGGCTTTGACGTCGTAAAAATCCACCTCGCGTGCAGGAATGCCCCACTGCTCCCCCATCGCTTCGCCGTAACAAAGACCGGCCAATTTTTCCTTTTGCACATAGACATTGCCGTCGTCGCTGTCTTCCCCTTTTTTAAAACAGCAGCCTATTTCAAATAACCGTACCCGGGTCTGCTTGTGGCTGAGGTTGAGCCTTAAGTTCGCCAGCAGGCCACCGAGCAAACTGCTGCGCATAACGCTCATCTGGCTGGACAGAGGATTTTTCAACCCTGCTGGCGTCCTGTTGTCCGCCAGCTCGAATTCCCATGAGGCATCCACGAAACCATAATTAATGACTTCCTGGTAGTCGCGCCCTACCAAGACCTGGCGCAACCGGGACGGCAGGCGCACGGCTTCCGGGTCAGGCAGCATGCCTAATCCCGCCACAGGCAAGGTACCCTCAATATGGTTGTAACCATGCACGCGCGCCAACTCCTCGATCAAGTCTTCCTCTATTGCAAGATCAAAGCGATAAGTTGGAGGCGTCACGTGAAACACCCCGTCAGGAAACACTCCATCAGCGGACTTGAATTTGAATTGAAGGCGCTGCAATATTTCAGCGATCCGCGCTTCGCCGAGATCGACTCCAAGGATTCGTCGGGTCCTTTCGGCGCGCAAACATATGGGGTCGCGCCGCGGCAACTCGCTTATGATTTCAGAAACAGGGCCTGCCCCGCCACCACAAATATCAAGTATGAGGCGGGTTGCCCGCTCCATCACGTCCCGTGTGGCGGCAAAATCGACACCCCGTTCAAAGCGATGTGCGGAATCCGAACTGAAACCCAGGGTAAATGACTTTCCAGCGATTACCGCCGGATTGAAAAAGGCGCTTTCCAGAAATATGTCTGTCGTGCCCGGCTTTACACCACTTTCGCTACCGCCCATGATACCCGCCAATGCTAAAGGCTGAATGTCATCCGCAATGAGCAGCATGCCAGGCTGCAACAAGAGATTTTCGCCATTCAACAATTGAATCTTCTCGCCGGGCTCCGCGTAGCGCACGTGAATCGAACCCTTGCCCTCGAGCCCGTCCGAAATCCTGCTTAGATCGAAAGCATGGAGCGGCTGACCCGTCTCCAGCATTACATAATTGGTCACATCCACAATGGCGTTGATGGTACGCATGCCGCTGCGCTCCAGGCGACGAACCATCCATGAGGGGGTGGAAACGTTCAACGCGACATTTCGAATGACTCTACCGCAATACAGGGGGCAGGCGCTCGGCGCATCCACCTTGATTGGCAAAGAATCGGCAATTTGACTGGTGACCGGTTCAATCGTTTCAATCGCCAAAGGGGAAAGCTCTTCGCCGGTGACGGCCGCCACTTCTCGGGCGATGCCCTTCAATCCAAGGCAATCCCCGCGGTTTGGCGTGAGCTTGAGGGTGAAAACCCTATCGTCCAGCTCATAATAATCGCGGAAATTCGCCCCTACCGGTGCCTCCGCAGGAAGCAGCAGCAAACCGTCCGTGTCTGCCTGCAAACCCAGTTCCTGGGGCGAACATAACATTCCCGCGGATTTGAAGCCGCGTATCTCCACGGGCCTGATCGTCATGCCCGGCAGTTGCGCACCCGGCAGCGCGCAGGGCACTTTTATTCCGGCGCAGACATTGGGTGCTCCACATACAATTTGCAGCGGCTCCCGGTTTTCCGGTAAGCCGGCGCTTACTTGGCCAGCATTTACCTGGACAGCGTTTACCTGACATACGCTGAGATGATCCGCAGAGGGATGCTTCTCGATAGACAGCACTTCCGCTACCACCACGTTTTCAAAAAATGGCGCGACCGGTTCAATGGATTCCACCTCGAGGCCGGCCATCGTCAGCGCTTCCGCCAGCTCGGTAGCTGACAGAGGGGGATTAACGAAAGTGCGGAGCCATTTTTCGGAAAATTTCATGAGATATCGTCCTTTGACCAGGGCATGGGACGCTGGTGTCCTTCAGCCGTCCCGCATTAACCTGGTGAAATCCCGGATCTTGCTTGAAGGTGGAAAAGCAGGGACTGTTTTAGCGGAGGCTGTTATATGAAAATCTTTAATTAAATTGTTTCAGGAAGCGGAGATCGTTCTCGAAAAACAGCCGCAAATCGCTCACGCCGTATCTCAACATGGCCAGCCGTTCCACACCCATCCCAAAGGCAAAGCCAATATATTTTTCGCTATCTATGCCGACGTGCTTGAGAACGTTGGGGTGCACCATCCCGCACCCCAGCACCTCGAGCCAGCCGGTATAACTGCATATGCGGCAGCCATTCCGGCACATCACGCAGCCAATATCCATTTCCGCCGAAGGCTCGGTAAAAGGAAAAAAAGAAGCGCGAAAGCGCACCGGCAAATTGTCACGCTCGAAAAACTGTTGCGTGAAGTCTGTCAATACGCCCTTCAATGCCGAAAAATTAGCATTTTCAGCGACCCAGAAACCTTCCACCTGATGAAACATGGGGGTATGAGTCAAATCCGAGTCGCGGCGGTAAACGCGGCCTGGCGCAATAACCTTTAGCGGCGGCTGGATGTTTTGCATATAACGGATTTGCACCGGCGAGGTGTGCGTACGCAGTAAATGGGTGTTGGCGCCATTATCCATATAAAACGTATCGTGCATTGCACGCGCCGGATGATTTTCCGGAATGTTAAGCGCGGTAAAATTGTAGAAATCGGTTTCGATTTCGGGGCCTGATGCTACGGCAAATCCAATGGAATGAAACAAAGCCTGAATTCGCTCCAGTGTGCGTGTTACCGGATGAAGGCCTCCTGTTCCCAGACCCCGCCCCGGTAGCGTTACATCCAATGTCTCTTCTGCCAACTGCGCCTCAAGCGCTCTTTCCTGTATAACTTTACGTCGAACCTTGAGCGCCTCCTCCAGCATTTCCTTCGCCCGATTGATGCGCACTCCCATTGCAGGACGATCTTCGGGCGGAAGCTTTCCCAGTCCCTTCAGCAACTCCGTCAACCTGCCCCCGCGGCCAAGGTAATGCCCTTTCGCCTGCTCGAGCTCATCAGCATCATTGATACTATTGAACAGATCAATGGCTTCTGTGAGGAGATCGTCCAGATTATTCATGAGATGTATAAACTCGGGATGGCTTTCGCGGGATGGGCTGTCAGCCCCTGCAAGAAAAAAGGAGGCAAGGCGGCGCGCCTTCAACCTCCCTTTAACCTCCTCCAGTTTCGATTAACTTTTACGCTTTTTCTATACTGCCAGGCTGGCTTTGGCCTGTTCAGCTATTTTCGCAAATGCCGGCTTGTCAAATACGGCCAGGTCAGCTAATACCTTACGGTCCACCTCGATGGCAGCCTTCTTCAGGCCGTTCATGAATACGCTGTAGGATAAGCCGCATTCACGGGCAGCAGCATTGATACGGGCGATCCACAAAGCGCGAAACTGGCGTTTCTTCTGGCGACGATCACGGTAAGCATATTGCCCCGCTTTCATCACGGCTTCCTTGGCAACACGGTAAACGTTCTTGCGACGGCCGCGATAGCCTTTAGCCAGATCCAGAATCTTCTTGTGTCGGGCGTGAGCAGTTACGCCACGTTTTACTCTTGGCATGTCATTCCCTCCTTACGCGTAGGGCATCATGGCGCGTACCGACGCCACATCGCTGCAATGCACGCCCACGGTTCCACGCAGTTGCCGCTTGCTTTTCGTGGTTTTTTTCGTAAGGATATGACGCTTGAACGCCTGTGAACGCTTGACACTACCGCCAGCACGCACCACAAATCGCTTTGCTGCGCCGCTCTTTGTTTTCATCTTGGGCATGACCCTACTCCTCGTTTAATATGACAGCGGGTGTTTCCGACCGGAACACTTCGAGACCCGACGATCACTTGTTTTAAAAAATGAACAACACCGACCGATGTTGTGAATGTGGGAGAACCGCTACGAAGGCTGCTTTACACGCACTGCACTCAATTCGGGATTCGGCGACTTTGGAATGTGCCAATCAATATGTGATATCTACGGCTGTATCGAATTTGAATCGGGTGCTGCGCCGTTTTCCGTGACGGCCTTCGGTTTGGATTCCTTTGGGTTGGCTACCTTTACCTCTTTTTTCTTCGGCGACAGCACCATTACCATCTGCCTGCCTTCCATTCGCGGAAATTGCTCAACTACTGCATGGGGCTCCAGATCCGTCCGTACACGCTCCAGCAGGCGCACTCCGAATTCCTGATGCGCCATTTCACGACCGCGGAAACGTAATGTGATTTTGGCTTTATCGCCCTCTTCCAGAAAACTGATCAGATTGCGCAGCTTAATGGCGTAATCGCCCTCATCAGTGTTGGGCCGGAACTTGACTTCCTTGATCTGAATCTGCTTTTGCTTAAGCTTGGCCTCGTGTTTTTTCTTGCTTTCCTGATAGCGAAACTTGCCGTAATCCATTAAACGGCACACAGGGGGTTGAGCGGTGGGAGCAATTTCCACCAGGTCTACTTCGGCTTCTTCCGCCAGACGATTGGCGATTGCCAGGGTGACTACGCCTATTTGCTCTCCATCTGCACCAATCAAGCGCACTTCCGGCGCATTGATCTCCTGATTGATACGGGCTGCCTTTTCTTGAACTATAGTAATTCCCCAGATCTGATTGATAGGTTAAACCGTACCAGCTTTCGCGGATATTTCTGCCTTAAGCCTTTCAATCAACACACTTAAGGACATCTGACCGAGGTTGGCGCCCGCCCGGTTACGCACTGAAACCACTTGCGCCGCCACCTCCTTGTCGCCCACGATAATTTGGTAAGGTAGTTTTTGCAAACTATGCTCTCTGATTTTATAGGTTATTTTCTCATTTCTCAAGTCTGAGTGCGCGCGGAGGCCATTACGCTTCAATTCGTCGGTTACCTTCTGTGCGTAGTCTGCCTGCCCTTCGGAAATATTCAGCACCACTGCCTGGTCGGGCGATAACCATAAGGGAAGAGCCCCAGCGTAATGTTCGATAATAATGCCGATAAAACGCTCCAGAGAGCCTAAAATTGCGCGGTGCAGCATTACCGGAACCTGGCGCGAGTTGTCTTCCGCCACGAATTCAGCCTCTAATCGTTCCGGCATGGAAAAATCGAGCTGCAAGGTGCCGCACTGCCATACCCGGCCAATACTGTCCTTGAGCGAGAACTCGATTTTGGGGCCATAGAAGGCGCCCTCGCCGGGTTGCAGCTCCCAATCGAGCTTCTTGTGATCCAATGCCGATTTCAGTGCGGCTTCCGCCCTATTCCATTGCTCTTCCGACCCCACGCGCTTCTGCGGCCGAGTGGAAAGTTTTATCAGTACCTCGTTAAAACCGAAATCGGCATAGACCTTCTGCAGCAGGTCGATAAACTGCACTGCCTCTTTCTGCACCTGAGACTCGGCGCAGAAAATATGGGCATCGTCCTGCGTAAATGCTCGCACGCGCATGATACCATGCAGAGCCCCGGATGGCTCGTTTCGATGACATGACCCAAATTCGGCCAGCCGCAGGGGCAAGTCGCGATAACTTTTCAAACCCTGCCTGAATACCTGGACATGGCCGGGACAGTTCATCGGCTTGACCGCGAAGTCGCGCTCTTCTGTCCGGGTGATGAACATATTCTCGCGAAAATTCTCCCAATGTCCGGAGCGTTCCCACAGGCCCTTGTCCAGAATCGAGGGCGTGCGGATTTCGAGATAGCCATTATTGCGGAATATCTCGCGCATGTACTGCTCCACCTGTTGCCAGACAACCCAGCCCTTCGGATGCCAGAACACCATGCCCGGAGCTTCTTCCTGAGTATGGAACAAGGATAGTTGTTTGCCAAGCTTGCGATGGTCGCGCTTTTCCGCTTCTTCAAGGCGATGCAGATAGGCATCCTGATCTTCCTTTTTGACCCAGGCCGTGCCATAAATCCGCTGTAGCATTTCGTTGTGCGAATCGCCGCGCCAGTACGCTCCGGCCAGCTTCATCAATTTGAACACCTTGAGTCTGGAAGTCGTGGGTACGTGCGGACCCCGGCATAAGTCCGTAAAATTGCCCTGAGAATAGAGTGAAACATCCTCGTGCCCGGGAATGGACTCGATAATTTGCGCCTTATAGTGTTCGCCCTGGTTCTTGAAGAAGTTGATAGCATCCGAGCGATCCCACACCTGGCGTTCGACCTTCAAATCCCGCGCGCTGATTTCCGCCATGCGTTTTTCCATCGCAGCCAGGTCTTCTGGGGTAAACGGGCGTTTATAAGAAAAATCATAATAGAAGCCATCCTCTATTACCGGACCGATAGTCACCTGCGCGTCAGGAAACAGCTCTTTCACCGCATGCGCCAACAGATGCGCAGTAGAGTGGCGGATAATTTCCAGCCCTTCCGCGTCCTTTTCGGTCACAATTTTCAGCTCACTGTCCGCCTCGACGCGGCTGGACATATCCACCAGCTTGCCGTTCACTTTGCCTGCGAGGGCGGCGCGTGCCAGTCCTGCGCCGATCGATGTGGCGACTTCCCCCACCGTCACCGGTTTTTCATACCTGCGCTCCGACCCGTCCGGTAACCGAATGACTGTCACAGCTCTTCCTTTCTATAATGTTATAAAAAATCAAGTCGCAAAACTGCCACGCCCATGTCTACCGGCCGGCTGCGCGGATTGAATTCTCCCACAGATTTCCTGCTGAGGCCAAAATCCTGCCAATTGCTGTTTTCTCCTGCTGCTTCTCCCGTCGCAACACAGCTGACAACAACTCAGCGAATAATACGTAAACAGTATCGGTTTCCATCGTATCAGTATCGGTTTCCATCGTATCACCACCGCAATCTGAGATAGCCTTCTGTTTCAGCGAAATTGAAGCGCACGACATTGACTCCGCGGCGCAGCGGCACTTGCCGGCGAATCGACTGGAATGGTCCCGCGGCGGAAAGTGAACGTTCCATTCTTAGCCGACTTTCCCTGGGCAGAAAAATTCGCAACTCGAACTGCCCTGGGCGAACTTCCCGCAGCTTCGGCGCAAAAGGCTGGGCCAGCGGTTCACCCACAAATACGCCCTCTCCCGGCCATGCCACACTTTTCCAGTAAGCCTCGATGGCGCTTGCTCCATGTGCGTAGTGAAACATGGCGACAGCGGGAAAAGGAAATTTCTGCATATGGTTGCAGGGTTCCACGACAGTACCGTAACTCGCCGTGGCTCCCGCTTCCAGCCACCTCAAAATACTCATCTGGCTCGAACCGGTAAGCAGGCCGCCGGCTGATGTCAAATGATCTGCGAGAGCGCCGGGTAGAAAATTCAGCGTGTGAAGATCGGGTACGTCTGCAAGCCCCGTGAAATAAAAAAGGACATCATGCCTATCTGCTATGGAATCGGCTTCAATAATTCCGATTGGGAAAACGCCCGCCAATTCCTTTGCGGTCTGCTCAAAATAGGCCGCTCGCACGCTGCGTGCCTTGTCTGACGTTACTACCAGATAAGCGCGTCCTTGAGGGAAACTCCGATCGGAGGCAATGCCGCGATCGATGAGCGCCTTGACCTCGTCGAAATCAGTGCCAGCAAGCATCATTGCAGGCCTTAGCCGATAGTCATCGGCGGGGCTGAGACTCGAAGAGTTGAAATAAGGGCTGGGCTTTGTGGGGCCACATTCGGCTGAGCAGTAACTTTCATCGAAGCCAAAAGCCAGGGCGGAGGTAAGTGACATGCAGTCCACCCGAAAAGGAGTAGTCCATGCCACAGCATAAGCTTGGACACGCGAGGGCGTTGTCTCGTCGAGCTTGGCCTTCAGTTGGTGAAATTCATCCTCTGAAAGCGTATCGCGGCCGGGGGGGAAATCCACATGAATCACGTTGGCTGCCGGAATATGACGAGCCTTCCGGTAATAATTGCCGATTTGCCGTGATAGCGGATCCGCATCGTTAATAATCACGGCGACATCGTCGATCGTGAACCCCGTGCGCGGCAATTGAATTCGCACGTGAGTATCCGCGGATAAGGGGCGGATCGACAGAGAGATCAGCAGGCAGAGAAATAGCCGGATTAAAACCTTCAAGCTTATGGACAAGAATGGCGGTCGAGCCGTGCATAATAATGGGTCAACAGAAACGAGTCCATTGGTCATGCTTTCTCTCCAGGATCTGCTTTATCAGCGAACCCCGCATGCACCCGTTACGGCGGCGCTGGTAACCGTCAATCTGCTAGTGTTCCTCGCCATGCTGGCCAGTGGGGCGGGTTTATGGCATTCGTCCAACAGCGTACAGTTAGCGTGGGGTGCGAACTTTGGACCGGCTACGCAGGATGGCGAGTGGTGGCGTCTGGGGAGCGCCATGTTCCTCCATTTCGGCGCTATTCACCTGACGCTTAACATGTGGGCGCTGTGGGACGGGGGCCAATTGGTGGAGCGCATGTATGGGCACGCGCGCTTTGCCCTCATCTATTTCTCCAGCGGCCTGGCGGGCAACCTGCTATCACTCGTCGCGCATAAGGGGCTTGCGATTTCAGGCGGCGCGTCAGGCGCTATTTTCGGTATGTACGGCGCGCTGCTGGTTTTTCTTTGGCGCGAGCGCCGCAACCTCCATCCGCGCGATTTCCGCTGGTTTTTCTGGGGAGCGGCTGGATTCGCTTCCATCAGCCTCGTGCTCGGCCTGTTAATTACCGGGATCGATAATGCCGCACACGTCGGCGGTTTCTTGAGTGGAATACTCTGCGGCGTGATATTTGCGCGGCCTATCAAGGGAGCTGAACAAGTTGGCACTCGCGCCCGCGTATTTGCGGCCGGCATGTTTGCGTCGTCAGTTGTCATTCTTATTGCCAGAATTCCAGCGCCAGCTTATCTATGGAGCCAGGAACTGCTCGCGCGCAAGGAAATTGGACAATTTCTGCGCGAGGATGCCACAATCAGCCAGGCGTGGCAGAACATCCTCGACGAGGGCAAGCGGGGCAACGTGTCATTTGAAGAACTGGCTGGACGCATCGACGCGGCCGTCAGCCATCCTTATGAAGAGAGCTTCGAGCATCTTTCCCATATTCCGCCGAATCCCGCCATGCCTTCCGCTGCAACTCTGGAAACGCTGCGCCACTACGCGGAGCACCGCAGGGATGCCTCGCGCGCCCTGGCAGAAGGCCTGCGTGCGCATAAGCCCGAACAGATCCGGGACGCCCTGGAAATGGCAAGACAATCGTCGGAGCAATTGACTCAACCTCGAAAAGAGGAGGTCAAACCGGAGCGGAAAAATGAAGCTGATCCGGGCTCTGCAAGATAGATCGTCTCCCGGGAAATCCATGAACGTTCGCTGAAAATCCACAGAAGATTTATTCAGAGATCTCTAAAGATTCCCGAATTGGACCACACTGCGTCTTTATACATTGATGAGTCAGCAATTTTCTATAAGTAGCTCAAAAAATCTTGCAAAAACGTCACAAAAAACTTTTGACATGTACAGAAAAATAGATCACTATTAATTTAATATACTAACTGTAGTAAAATAAATCCAGCACGAATACTAGATATAGTGGTCTGGAATAAAACGTGGAAGTTTGAGATGTTCGACGCCGGCCAGCGGAAAAGAATGGTTTTGAGCAGTTTCCCAGACAGTTTCTGCATGGAAGAGGAGGATCCGATATGCAACTCGCGACAGACCCCATGAATCGCCCGGCAGTAGCAGGCCCTGATTTTTCTTCAGTCCCGTCAGCTCAGGATTCGAAGTATTCCCAGTACAAAATCATTCGCCGTAATGGCTCGGTGGCCGCATTCGAGCCAGCCAAGATATCCATTGCCATGACTAAAGCGTTCATTGCTGTCAATGGCGGGCAAGGTGTGGCGTCTGCCAGAGTGCGCGAAGTTGTGGCGCGGCTGACCGACCATGTGGTGAAAGCGCTGATCCGGCGCCAACCTACGGGCGGGACCTTCCATATCGAGGACATTCAGGACCAGGTGGAACTGGCGTTGATGCGCTCCGGCGAGCACGACGTGGCGCGCGCTTACGTGCTCTACCGTGAGGATCGCGCGCGCAAGCGCGCAAAGCAGAAAGAAACGGCCACAGTTGAAACGCAAACCAGCGTTTTGAACGTGCTGGAAAACGGCCGCAAAATACCGCTGGACACGGACAGGTTACTGAAGTTGATCGAGTCGTCCTGTATAGGCCTTGGCGAAGCGGTGAATGCTGGGCTGATACTCAAGGCTACCTTGAAAGACTTGTATGATGGCGTGCCGATGGAAGAAGTGAGGAAATCGGCCATTCTCTCCGCGCGCGCGTTAATTGAGAAGGAGCCCGGCTACAGTTACGTGACGGCGCGGCTGTTGCTGCATGCCCTGCGCCTGGAAGTGCTGGGTGAAGAAGTCATCCACCAGGAAATGGCGAATCGCTATGCCGAGTATTTCCCCGACTTCATCAGGCGTGGAATCGAAGCGGAGCTGCTGGACGAACGTCTGGCGCAATTCGATCTGACACGCCTCGCCGGGGCTCTGGACTTCAATCGCGACCTCAAATTCGGCTATCTGGGACTGCAAACCTTGTATGACCGTTATTTCCTGCACATACGAGACCACCGCATCGAGTTGCCCCAGGCATTCTTCATGCGGGTAGCAATGGGACTCGCGTTGAACGAAATCGATCGTGAGGGAAGAGCTATCGAGTTCTACCAGGTACTGTCAAATTTTGATTTCATGAGCTCCACCCCTACCCTGTTCAACTCGGGCACGCGCCGCTCGCAATTGTCTTCGTGTTATCTGACCACGGTAGCGGATAATCTCGACGGCATTTATGAATCCATCAAGGAAAATGCCCTGCTCGCCAAGTATGCCGGCGGACTCGGCAATGACTGGACGCCGGTGCGGGCAATGGGATCGCATATCAAGGGCACGAACGGCAAATCGCAAGGTGTAGTGCCGTTTCTTAAAGTGGTGTCCGACACCGCGGTAGCGGTGAATCAGGGGGGCAAGCGCAAGGGCGCGGTTTGCGCCTATCTTGAATCATGGCATCTGGATATCGAGGAATTCCTGGATTTGCGCAAGAATACTGGCGATGACCGCCGGCGCACTCCCGATATGAACACCGCCACGTGGGTTCCCGATCTGTTCATGAAGCGCGTCATGGAGGGAAGCGAGTGGACACTTTTTTCACCTTCCGACGTGCCTGACCTGCACGAAAAGTTCGGCAGGCAGTTTGAGCAGGCTTATCTTGGCTACGAGGAAAAAGCCGCGCGTGGCGAGCTCAGCCTGCACAAGAAAATTCCAGCGCTACAGTTATGGCGAAAGATGCTCAGCATGCTGTTCGAAACCGGTCATCCATGGATTACCTTCAAGGATCCCTGCAATATCCGTTCGCCGCAAAACCATATTGGGGTAGTCCATAGCTCCAATCTTTGCACCGAGATAACCCTGAACACCAACGATCACGAAATCGCTGTGTGCAATCTGGGTTCGGTCAACCTGACAGCGCACATCCATGACGGCGAGCTCGATGCCGCCAAGCTCAAGCGAACCGTAAGCATAGCGATGCGCATGCTGGACAATGTCATTGATATCAATTTCTATGCTGTCGCCAAAGCGCGCAATTCCAATCTGAAGCATCGGCCGGTGGGACTGGGTATCATGGGCTTCCAGGATTGCCTGCATAAACTTCGGATTCCGTACGCCTCAAAAGAAGCGGTGGAATTTGCCGATCACGCAATGGAAGCGGTCGCCTATCATGCTTATTGGGCTTCCACTGAATTGGCCGAAGAGCGTGGCCGCTACGCTTCCTATCGCGGCAGCCTGTGGGATCGTGGAATTTTGCCCCAGGACACTCTCGATCTGTTGCGTGAAGAGCGCGGAGGATACGTCGAAGTGGATACGTCGGCCACGCTGGAATGGGATGCGTTGCGCGAGCGTATCAGGAAGCATGGCATGCGTAATTCCAACTGCCTGGCGGTCGCGCCAACCGCAACCATTTCCAATATCATCGGCGTGTCGGCCAGTATTGAGCCCTCATTCAAGAATCTTTACGTCAAATCCAATTTATCGGGAGAGTTCACGATACCTGATGAATATCTGGTAAACGACCTGAAAAAACTTGGGCTCTGGGACGAAGTCATGATTTCCGACCTCAAGTATTTCGATGGCGCCTTGCGGCAGATAGACCGGGTGCCGGCCGATATCCGCAGACTTTATGCCACGGCCTTTGAAATAGAACCTCAATGGTTGATCGAAGCCGCCGCGCGGCGGCAAAAATGGATCGACCAGGCGCAATCGCTGAACATCTATATGGCTGGGGTTTCCGGTAAAAAGCTGGATGAAGCCTATAAGCTGGCCTGGCTGCGTGGTCTGAAAACCACCTATTATTTACGTTCGCTCGGAGCAAGCTCAGCGGAAAAATCCACCGTGGAAGCAGGCTCTCTGAATGCGGTTCCCGCAGAGGGAAACATGTCTGCGATGAATATGGCAGCAAGGGATGTCACATATTGTTCCATTGATAACCCTGAGTGTGAGTCATGTCAGTAATTGCAAAGCTGGAAATAAAAGGAGAAGAATATGCTGATATTTGAGAATGAATCGGGGGAGCGAGCGGGAATGGTGCGGATAAATGGCGCATTGAGCAATGCAGCGCCGATTGTATCCGATCCGGGTTCGCAAGCAATTAGCCGCCTGCCTGATTCCAGGAATATCGAAGCAGCAAACAACACGACCAACAAAGGTGATGAGGCTGAAAAAGCCGCGCGCCGCGTGACGGTCGAAGACAAGCGTATCATCAATTGCAAGGCAGACGTGAACCAGCTCGTACCGTTTAAATACAAATGGGCATGGGAAAAGTACCTTGCGGCCTGCGCCAACCACTGGATGCCGCAGGAAATCAACATGAGCCGCGACATCGCCCTCTGGAAAGACCCCAATGGGCTGACCGAGGATGAGCGACGCGTCGTCAAACGCAACCTGGGGTTCTTCGTTACGGCGGATTCACTCGCCGCCAATAATATTGTCCTCGGCACTTATCGCCACATCACCAATCCCGAGTGCCGCCAATATCTGTTGCGGCAGGCATTCGAAGAAGCCATTCATACGCATGCCTATCAGTACATCGTCGAGTCGCTGGGGCTGGACGAGGGGGAAATTTTCAACGCTTATCATGAGGTGGCATCCATCCGTGAAAAGGACGAGTTTCTGATTCCATTTATCGATACACTCACCGATCCTGGATTCAAGACCGGCACGCCAGAAGCAGACCAGAAGCTGCTGAGAAGCCTGATCGTGTTTGCCTGCATCATGGAAGGATTGTTCTTTTATGTCGGCTTCATACAAATCCTGGCGCTCGGGAGACAGAATAAAATGACCGGCTCGGCGGAACAATATCAATACATCCTACGGGACGAGTCCATGCACTGCAATTTCGGCATAGATGTCGTGAATCAGATCAAAATGGAAAACCCGCATTTGTGGACCAAGGCCTTCCGCGATGAAATCAGCGCACTGATGCGGCAAGCCGTGGAGCTGGAATATCGTTATGCCGAAGATACGATGCCGCGTGGTGTGCTCGGGCTGAATGCGCCGATGTTCAAGGAATACTTGCGCTATATCGCCAACCGCCGGTGTCAGCAGATCGGGCTGGACTTGCTCTATCCCGGGGCCGGCAATCCGTTTCCATGGATGTCGGAAATGATGGATCTGAAAAAAGAAAAAAACTTTTTTGAAACTCGTGTTACCGAGTATCAGACCGGAGGGACTTTAAGCTGGGACTAAGCAAAACGAGGTTGAAAACCCTCGGACGACCGTGATTGCCCGATGACTGCCGCAGGTTTGCAGCTTCACAGGTTCTGAACACATGATTTCCTGAGGATCCGTTGCAGTAACTTATGAGCTGTAA
>DATJHX010000065.1:0-21478 GCA_035493655.1 Nitrosospira sp. | reverse complement strand
TTCTTCTGGACTCGGGCAGGTGTCCCGGTTGACTATGACCCCGCGAGACGTCCGGCACCTGAAGATCGTGAAGGGTATCTGGTGGAAAACGGAGCCTTCTATCTGACCAGTGCCAAATTGCTTGCGGATCACCATTACCGTTTAGGTGGCCACATCGGCATTCATGAAATGCCCGCTGAGACGGCAATCGAGATAACCGATGAAGCAGGCTGGATGGTTATGGAGCAACTTTTGCTGAAACAGAAGCTGGCATCGGCCAAAGCTCGTGCTTCCCGAATCAAAGTGTTGGTGCTTGATGTTGACGGTACGCTGACCGATGCGGGAATGTATTATGGGCCGGCCGGCGAGGCGCTGAAGAAATTCAACACGCGGGATGCTCACGGCTTGCAGTTGTTGCGTGAAAATGGCATCAGCGTTTGTGTTATCAGCACGGAGGATAGTCCAGCCGTCGCGGCCAGGATGAAAAAGCTGCGCATCGATGAATATTACCCCGGTATACAGAAGAAGCTTCCGCTTCTCCTGCAATTGGCAAAACGGTGGGACATCCCCCTGCAAAATATCGGTTATGTAGGCGATGACCTCAGCGATCTTGAATGTTTAAGCCGGGTAGGTGGTGCTTTTTGCCCCGCGGACGCGGTCTCGGAAATTTTGCGGCAAGCGCACTATGTTTGTGGCCGTGCCGGCGGCCAGGGAGCAGTGCGTGAAGTATGTGATCTGATTCTCCGATCACGCGAGATAACTGGTTACAGGTCTGCGCAAGCAGAGGCCTGTTCCTGATCTGCCGCGGCGGATGGCTGGCCTGCGAAGCTTCAATGCCGGGGCTCAGCGCCGCGGCATCCCGCTAGCGCATCACCCCGCGCCGCAGCAATCTCCAGGAAACTTTTAACCCCCACAGCACCGGATGCCGCTGCAGCATCGGGGTTATCTCGACGCGGACACCCGTGTGGCGCTCGATCTTCCATGCAGCATAACTGATGCTGTTGTTAAAGGTGAATGCCGCCTTGGTAAGGCGGAGCACCGATAGAACCTTTCCCTGCCAGCGGCGTAGCCGCCAATGCCGTAATGATTGCTGACGCGCTGGCTCATCGGTCAGGCATCGGTAATTTTCGCCGGCCACAACCTCCAGCATTCCTGCCAACGCCGGTGCTGCGCACCGGGTCAACACTGCATAATCATCCAGATTCAGTTGGACAAGCTGGCGCGCCCGCTCCGCGCGCTCAGGCCGTAATTCCGCCGCATAGGTCTGCGTTAATCCATTGACCCAGATCGCTTCGGCACTGGCTATGGATGGACCGAGAATCGGGACACTGGATTTAAGAAACTTCACTACTGCACGGCCCAACGCTTGGTGAACACGCCCCCGAATGGCTTCGTTGCGCGCATAGAGCAACCGGCAAGGCTGGGCAAATCGCGCCCACAGGTAAGGATGAAACCAGTTCCGGGTTCCCTGCTCAAAATCCGCCATTGAAACTACCGCATACTTTGCGCGGAATTTTTTTTCGCATTTTGCGGCTTCCAGATAAAACACGTTTGGTGGCAGACACGCGTTGAAATAGCGCAAGTAGTGTTCAGGGTAAGCCTCGCCATAGCTGTTCACAACGACATAAAAGTCCGCGACACCATCGCCAATCTCGTGGGCGCGCAGACAGGATCCATAGAGCAGAATCGCCTCCAGCGATGTGCCGAACCTTGATTTCAAGGCTTCAGTCAGGACAAGAAAGTCCTCGGATACGGCTTTGGAGCTCAGCGAAGCCATTTCGGAGACCAAATCCTGCGGGAGTTGCTGTTCGCCAGGTGATGTCTTTCCTACCATGTTATTGGCCTGAGTTTGCGCTGGCCGCAACCAGGAAGGTGACGGGGCCAGCTGCTGTAATACGTAATGGACCACCTTCACTCGCTGCACGGTATGATTCCCCGTCGACGATATAGTCGTCATCTACGAGCAACTCCAGAGCCCCGGTATTGCAACTGTGATAGCCGTTTTTTTCCTCCAGGGCGTTCCCCCGGCCGGAAAGCAGATGCCATAAGGAGCGTAAAGGACGCTTGCGCCGTTCGTGGACGAAGGTTACATGCAGCGGCTCCTGCTCCTGCCCCCAGTACGGTCGCATGCCGAATAGGAGGCGGTCGAGGGTGCTGGCGAAAAGAAACGCGAACGCTCCCCGATGAAGCTCGACATTTTTTTTAGTAATTGCCATTTTGACCGGCGCCCACGCCCCGCTGCGACGTCCCAAAAGCACGCCCGCCAGGTAGCCGAGCGTAATGATTCCCGAGTAAATTTCACCGGTAATGCCCAACTGCTTGATTTTGCTCTGCGAGAATATCACCGCACGGGCAATCAGACCGACGGCGAAGAACATTCCGTAGACTTTTGCAGCGCCCGCTTGTTCGATACAGAGAACGTGGCGCTGTAATAGCACGGGCGGAACCTGCTTCTGTAAAGACTCTTTCAGTTGATGCAAAATGGATTCAGGGCTGCCGCAAAGGCCCAGATCGAGTGCTGTCATGTTGGTGGTACCGCCCGGCACAACGGTCAGCACAGGCCACTCATCGAGTGGATGCGTTGCGAACAAATGACATAATACGCCCTGAACGGTACCGTCACCGCCAACGATGACCAGCAAATCGACATTGGCACTGATGAAGGCATCGACAGAAGCGTTAATCTCAAACGCGTTCGTTACTTCCCTGCAAGTAGCACCGGGTATCCCGTCAATCACTCTTCTTAATGCATCCCTGCGTTTGCGGATACGCCCACTAAGAGGATTGAAAAGAAGCCCGATCCTGGATGCTGCCAAAGCCGGTTTATCCATTCGCCGCTTTATTGCCATATGGCTTAATCATTAATGGAGCAAAAATGCGAACAGACAGCTTCTTGTCATCGCGGCCGGGGACGATCTCCTCAAACCATGAGTGTAAAGTGCCATGAGACCGTCGCGCCAACCAACCCGTGGCCACGCGCACGGCAAGAAAAGCGGTTGAGAGCAAATGCCACACTACAACAGACAAGAGGCCAATGTCCGGCCTGCCTGCAAGCCAGCCGAACGTCAAAAGGATCAGATTGGGATTGCGCCGCGCAGTGATAAGCCGGCTGAAGGAATCAATTTGCCGCCATATGAAAATATCAAACGACGCGACCCAGAACTGAAATGCCCCTTCACATAACCGGCCACCGATGTAACCGATCAGTATCAGCCCGATTAGTACCGGCAAGTCGGGAGTCATCGCCAACCCCGCTGGCAGGCCGACACCCCAGGCAATATACCAGAGCGGCGGATGAATAATATCCAACCCGTGATCGAGCACATCCCCGATACGGCTTGAGGTGACCGTTACCCGCGCCAGCTTTCCATCCACGGTATCCAGAAAGGTCATCAGCCATCCCATTACGAGGCCTGTGCCATAGTGGCCATACCAGAAGGCAATCCCGGCCAGCACCGCAAACACGAGACTGAGCAGTGTGACGTGATTCGGCCGTAACCCGAAGCGTATGCAAAAACGTACAGCCCAGAATGCGGGAACAGGCCACAGCCATTTGGTCACAAGGTCGGTCACGCCCTTATAAGATCGCGCAAACAGCTCTGACTCGAGGGTTCTCCGGTTTTCGTTGCTGATCGGCAACACATAGGGCCGGTCCCTCTTCTTAAGGTTTTGCCGGAGGTCGAGCAGATTCAAATCCTTGAGCGTACGCCGGGGTAAGGAAGCGTAAGCCTTCCCTGTCCCTTCTTTTCCTCCTTTGCCTTCTTTTCCATCGGCGATAAAGTCCGGGAGCACCTCGTGCACATCACCTTCGGCAATCCGCATGGCGACCGGTTGGCCCAGATCGCCTGCCAGAACAAAATTCGTTGGGGTATTGACCAGTGCTGCCAGTACTCTGGCATCGAACAAATGATCCCCGCGCAAAACCAGCGCGGGGGCTTGCGGCGGAATCTGTTCAGGATCGTTGGTCAGTGTGGTCTTCTGGAGCGAATCTAGCATACGGCGCAAGCGCTCGCGCCCGCTCAATCCCCAGATATCTGCTTCGCTATCGCCGATGATAAGGACGTAAGTGATCAATGGCATATCATGATCGTTTGTTTGATTATGATTGAGGGAAAAATCCTGAAAACCTGGGCCGGAACGCATCCCAGGCTATTCGTGCCCAGCCTATTTGTGAAGGACATGTCGGAATAAATACCCGCTCTTTCTCCTCGGGAAGCAAGGAGTCTGCTAAAAAATTCGCCGAAGCCAGAGGCTAGCGATCGCAATCAGCACCAGCCCGGGGACAAGTGCGACGAGCGCGGGATTCATACGCAACAGCAGGCCTGCGTTTGCAAAAATCTGATCGAACAAATACACGCTCATGCCGAGCATGGACGCAAGAACGAGTCTGTTGGCAAGCCCTGTCCTTACCGATCCGAAAACGAAGGGTATCGAGAATAACAGCATCGCAATCGTAGTTAACGCCCCGCCTGCCTTGCGCCACAATGCAAGCGCATAAGCATCCGCCTCCTGTCCGGTTGCCCGTAAAAACCGCACATGCTGGAATAACTCGATCGGCGACAGGCTCTCCGGTGGCTTCGTCAAGGTTGAAATATCGTCCGGATTCAGAAAGGATTTCCACTCCATCGAATCTGTATTTACAGATTCGATTCGGTTCCCGGTAAAAGTCTTGGTGACGACATCGCTTAGTTCCCACAGATCGCCATCTATGAAATCGGCGTACTTGGCATGGATATACGTTTGCAGGAAGCCGTTATCGTCGAAATGCATCACCTCGATATTGGCCGCCTTGCCCGCATGCAGCATTTCACCGATCCGCAATATGTTGTGTTCATCGCGCGTCCAGATACCCAGCTCCTTGCCAAGCGAGGCGCTCTTCTCGAGCGCGGCGGCCCGCGTTGAAATCGCCCGCTGCTGGAGCTGGGCCGCAATGAACTGATCCAGCAGGAGATTAAAAACCAATAATATTATTCCTATCACAATGGGAACAAGACTTATACGAACCGGAGATACGCCTGCCGCCCTGAGTACCGTTAATTCAGATCCGACTGCGAGGCGGCCTAATGCGATGACATTACCAATCAGGGCGACAAAAGGCGCAAGCTGAATGAATCTTCTCGGCAACAATAATGCTGTGCTCAGAAATGCATCTTTAACCTGATAGGTTCCTTTTCCTACATCGTGAAGCTGATCCAGCAGGTCGAGAAAGCTGAATAGGGGTAATAGTATGGCGGTAGCGATCGCAAGGCCGATTACAACCTGGACGGCCAGATAGCGGGTGATTGTCGTCATTTGCGCATTCGTTTCTGCCCGAAGGCAGGTGACAGGGAAGCCAATGCCGCAATGAACATCAGTATATAGAGCCACCAGATACCCGGGAATTTGCCGAGAGTTCCCTGCTCTACCCAGGTTTGAGCCAATCCACTGAGGATATAGTAAATGGCGAAAACCAGGGCTGCGGCAAATATTGTTCTTTCGCCCTTATCCTTGCGAGGCGGGGAGCGGCTGAATGGGACAGCAATCAAAGCGAGCAGAATTGCTGCAATAGGACGTGAGAACCGCCATTGTAATTCGGCAATGTCGCGCGGCTTATCGGATTCCATCAATACTCCGACGGGCGCCGCTCGCCGTCTGAAGTTCTGCACGTTACCGCTATCCGTGTAATAAACCAATTTTTCAAACTGGGCAACAGTATCTTTTGCTCCGGACTGCGCAAGCCGATAAACGAAGCCGTCCTTAAGGTGTATCTGGGGCCGCTGGCCGGCTACCAGTTGCTGCTGGTGAGCCTCTTTGGCGAGAATAATCTCGCTGACGCCGTTTTTATTAATGTAGTGGAACACATCGTGCATTTGCTTCCCGGATTCATCCTTGGTTTGAATATAGATCACCCTGCCTTTGCGCTCGCTTCCGTAGAATCGCCCTGCCTGGAACCGATCGATATTCAGCTCAGCCTCTGCCTGAGCATTCAACATATAACTCTCTTCGTAAGCCCAGGGGCGAACGAAGATAGAGAGCACTCCCGTGGCGATTCCTATGGGAATGGCTACGACGAGCACAACATAGGTTATGCGATTCTCGCTCACGCCCGAGGCACGCAAAACACTTATTTCCTGATCCCTGTTCATGCGGCTGAGCCCCATGACGACCGCGACGTAGAGGGAAATCGACATCAGCACATCCAGCGCAATTGTCGTCTTCAGCAGTATGAGCTTCAGTGTCGCCGCGATACCGAGCGATTCTGTCACCGCCCCCGACAGAAGACTGGCGCTGATGAAGCTTGAATATAATACCGCCAGGATGGTGACCACCACTGTAAACGGTACAAGCAATTCCCGCGCAATGTATCGCTCGATGATTTTCAAGGAATTCTGCCGCGTGAATCAGGATTCAGGATTATCGGAAGAGTCCCCGGGATCTGCTCACTCTCGGGTAACAGGTATAACACCATTCAGCACGGATTCGGCAAGCCGCAAGTCTTCAACCTTATCGACGTCCACGCCGGCTTGGGGATAAGGCAGAAACACAGGCCGAACCTTGATGCCGGTTTTGGCCGAGACCGCGCTCAGTCCACGATCGATCGACAACAACCCCAGTATATAAAAGAGAACCAGCAGAGGACCGAATACCTGCCCGATCAATAACCAGGGACGTTTGCGCAAATCTTCCGCCCGCTGCCAGAATGAAACAAGGCCGCGACCGCGATGATTAAGAAACGCATACAGGTTGCAGCCGCAAAAGCCTCCGTCCCGCAGGCGTATGACAGTCCGCTTCGTACCGGGAAACGCGGCCATTACGTCTTCATGTTTAACCACTCCGACAGTCGCGTCAGCGCCAGTCATCCGTGACTGACTTAAAAAGTGCTGTACTATTGAGGGTGTCAGTAATGCATGATCGGCCGTTGTCAGCAATATGGGAGCAGCCGGATCGATTCGGGCCAGGGCACTGTCAGCACTGCGGCTGGGAGAATCGAGGTTGGGTATCCATGTGACGCGTCCGCTTTCGATACGCTTTTCCAACTCGGGGCAATCGGAAAGCACATGCTTGGGTGGGCCGCATATTACAATTGCCTGCACCATGCCGCTGGCTTCGAGCGCGTTCAAAACACGAATAATCATCGGCGTGCCGGCGACTGGCGCAATCGCTTTGCAGGCCACGCCCGTCTTGCTTGCGATGGGATCGTTTGCCGTACGATCCGCCGCGAGCACCACTGCGGTAAACTGTTTTTGTTGGGTCATAGAGGGAATATCAGGACAGTGTGTGGCGGACGGGCCCGGCTATAACGTTTTTCCATAAATGCGGTAACGCTTATACTCCTTGCAGCCTATGCTATCAAGCATTCTACGCATGGGTTTGTTGTCCTCGAGAATCCAAGACAGCTCAACCGCTCGAATGCCCCAGTCTCGTCCCACTTTTCCGAGCGCATCGATCATCATGAAAGCCAGGGCCGCTCCCAGAGGCGTATTCTGGAATTGCTTGCGCACTCCCATCAGGGGTATCCGGGCGGTACGCACTTTTCTGGATCTGAGTTGCCTGATCAGGCGGACCCACCCAAAAGGAAACAGGTTCCCATCAAGCTCGGAAAAAATCTCGTTAAGATTGGGCAGTCCAACCATGAATGCGGCTGGAATGCCGTCTACTTCGGCGATTGCAATCGCCTCATCGGGGACAAGCAGACGCAGGCTATTTCCGAGTTCCGCAAACTCCGCCCTGGTAAAAGGCACGAACCCCCAGTTCTCAGACCAGGCGTCGTTGAATATATCGCGGAGCACCTCGATCTCTTCACTGAACTTGCTGCGATTTAGCGCTCTCAGCCGTACCTGCCGCGAAAACCTCTCGATAAGCGCACTCATCATTCGAGGAGCTTCAAAGTCTACCTCCACCCAGTAGGCAAACATATCCTTCAGCGCGTGATAGCCTTGTGCTTCCAGCAGGGGCCCATACCATTTGCGTGAATGCGGCATCATCACCACTGGCGGAGTCTCGAAACCCTCCACCAGGACGCCACACTCCTGATTGATGGATAAATTGAAGGGGCCGCTTATCCGCGTTGCCTGCCGGGCAGCCAGCCACTCTTCCGCAGTATGCAGCAGCGATGCAAATACCTCTGTATCTTCGATGCCTTCCAGTAAGCCGAAATGACCGGTGTCCGGCCCGTAATGCTCGCGATGCAGGCGATCGATCTGCGCGCTGATCCTCCCTACGGGCCGATTATTCCGATACGCGACCCAGGCTTGCCATTCCCCATGCTCGAAAAAAGGGTTGAACCTGGAAAAATGCAAGCGCCTCTCCAGGCGTAATGGCGGCACCCACAATGGTTCATCCGCATAGACGTGCCAGGGCACATCGATAAAGACTCCCATTTCGCGGCTGCTGGTGACCGGGCGTACAACAACGCGTCCCGCAGAAGGTTTGGCAGCTTTTTCGGCCAACGCCGGCGATGGTTCTAACGATTGCATGAGAGTGAGGTGGTTTCGTTAAAAGCGGTCTAACCTGGTAATCCTGAACGGTCACTTGGGGCGATCACGGCAATCGGCGACGATCACTGCTGATCACAAATCCAACATGCGGAGGGAATGCTTTGCCAAGGCCTGCAGTGATTCCTGTACAGTGGGAGTGATTGAAGTGCGTAACTCGGATGACATGCTGATTACGTGTGATATTATAATAGGTTTACAGCTCGAGCGGGATTCAGCAACCTATTACATGTGAATGCGAGCATTAGATGGGTCATTTATTGCTGATTGCTCGCCTGTAGTCGATGGCTGATATATAAACCCGTGCAGCCGCAGTAGGTAGATTTAGTAGGTGATTTCTATGAGCCCGGCTTTCATGTCTGGAGACGCAGAGATAAAATGTCCGGCAGCTTCAGGCGATATTCCGCCAGAAAAGGAAATAGGAGAAATATGACAAAAAACGTTAGCCCGGCTGTAACTAAGGAAAGGTTGATTAATGGAAACTCCTGAATATAACCTGCTGATAGCTCTTGCCCTTATCCCGGCTGTCTTTTGGCTGCAGTTCTGGGTGAGAAGACGTCGCCAATCTCGGCGTAACGAGGCTGGGCACCAGGAATTCGACAGTCTCGGTGCAACGCTTTTGTCGGCAATTATGGAAGGAGGCGCGGTAGTTTTCAGCCTGATACTCATCATATGGATCATGGGAGGTGTATTGAGATACTTCTTCCCCATGATTTTCAATGCGCGGTAGGATTTCGAGCTAGCTTGAGCCTGAATTTGACTGTCCTGGAAATCAGGATGAGGAAACGAAGAAGTGAAATGTGCGGAAAGAATTACGGCAGGTCACCGCACTTACTACATTACTGCCTGCGTTTCCGGTATGTTGCCCTGCGGCAGGGCCTGTTCGCGGCGTTCATATTACAAGTCCTCCCGCTCGCCGTGTGCCTAATCATTCAGATATTGTCGACAGCATGTTCCGGTAACCTGCTTAGGGGCTCCTCGCTCGATACTTTCCATGAGAGACTTCTTCAAAAGCTTTTTCACCCTCTTTTTCACTAATTCTAACTGTATATGCAAGTAGTTGTTACGGGAATGGGAGTCGTCTCGCCAATTGGGATTGGCGCCGAGGAATTTTGGACATCAGCGGTCAAGGGAGCGAGTGGAATCAGAAATATCTCCAGCTTCGACGCGTCCGGCCTGCGTACCCGAATCGCTGGAGAGGTCTCCGGATTTGATCCGGCCTCGTTTCTTTCCGCCAAATATATTGAGCAGACGGACAGGTTTACGCAGCTTGCCCTGCTAGCTGCGCATCTAGCCCTGGAGGATGCGGGAGGGCTTGATGCGTATTTCCCCCAGCGTCTGGCTGTAAGCGTAGGCTCAGGAATGGGAGGGTTCGGCACATTCGAATCCTCGGCCTTGCGCAAGTTTCGCAATCAGCCGGTGCCTCCCTTTACGGTACCGCGAACGATGGCGAACGCGGCCGCTGCGTGGATTGCAATCAAGCATGGGTTTAAAGGCGTAAATCTGACCTGCAGCACGGCGTGCTCTTCCGGCGCCAACGCTATCGGGATGGCCCTTGATCTTTTGCGGACAGGAAGAGCCGATGCCGTGATTGCGGGCGGTGCAGAGGCGTGCGTATTACCCCTGACTATCAATAGCTTCGAGATACTGCACGCCTTAACTACGAACTCAAATGACGATCCGGCAAGGGCGTCCAGACCTTTCGCCAAGGGCCGGGGTGGCTTTGTCATGTCGGAGGGCGCGGCGATAATCATTCTGGAGAGGGAAGACAGGGCAAGAAACCGAGGCGCAAAAATGTATGCCCGCCTGGCCGGTTACGGCCAGGCATGCGACGCTGCGCATATCGTGATGCCTGACGTGAATGGCCAGGTGGCAGCAATGCAGGGTGCAATCGAAGACGCAGGCTTGAAGCCCGAGTCGGTCGATTACATCAATGCCCATGCAACCTCCACGCCCCTGGGCGATATCGTCGAAACTCGGGCTATTAAAAGTCTTTTGGGAAACAGGGCTGGCGATATCGCCATCAGCGCGACCAAATCCATGATCGGGCACTCCATCGGCGCATCGGCTGCTATTGGGAGCATTGCTACCATCATGGCGCTGCACACCGGCACGGTACATCCGACAATCAATCTCGATGAGGCTGATCCAGAGTGCGATCTCAATTACACGCCCAATCAGGCCCAGCAAAGAAATCCCCGGGTTGCCTTATGTAATGCTTTTGGATTCGGCGGCAATAATGCAAGTATTCTTTTCACTACCCTTGAATAAAGGAATGAGACCAGACGATGGACACGGCAGATATTGAAGCAAAGGTCATCCAGTTTATTGCCACAAAAGTTGAGAACCTGGACGCCTCCACGATTAACAGATCTTCAAAATTCGAAGAACTCGGGCTTGATTCCATGGATACGATTCAGCTTTTGTTTGACGCGGAAGACGCCTTCGGAATGAGCTTTGATAGTGAAGAAGCAAAAGGATTCAGCTCCGTCGGAGATATCGTCTCATACATCGAAAAACACCAGGCGCCCGCGGCTCCGGCGCCGTAAAATAAGAGCAGAAGTAATCCTCCCCGACTTGGGAATATCCGGCGAAACATTGTTTCGTTGTCCACCTCCGAAAAACGAAGCTGTCCTGAATGACTTTCCATGCTCGCGGAAGGATGTAAATCCCACAGCGTCATGCTGAGTTATGTTTTCGGGAAACCGGTTTTTTTGAGGTCGTGGCTTTGGATTTTGGCTCTGGCGTTCCCGTTTCAGATGGCGTATCCGCTGCCTTTGTTTTTGCCTTTTTTGGTTCAAACTCGAATCCCACTTTTCCATCTGGGCCGGTTACCAGATAGGCGGAAAACGGTCTTCCCTTCTTCGACATGAATTTTGGCAGCAAGTCGGTCTTTCCTGTGTGCAACAGCTTGATAACCTGCTCCCGTTCAAGAGGACGCGTAAGTATTATTTTTGCTATTTTAAAGTTGCATGTGCGTGCAGCGCCCACCGCTTTTTCGCACGCATAACTCATCCCATGATCGAACACCGCGCTGCCGCAACGCGGGCATTGCCCGAGCGGTTCCTGACCGGTAAAATCGATTTCGCCCGCATCTTCTTCCCCATCATTGCCAAAATCGAACTTCATTTCAAATTCATCGGTCAATTTGACGTTCGCATTGAACAGCCGTCCCATTTTGCTGCGAAAACCTTGTAGGGGACCCACTTCACGTTGGGTAATGAGCTGTTCCATTTCCGCAGTTTCGAATTGCCGCCCGGCAAGAATCTTCCATAGTGCAAAATCGCATTTTTGACACTGGAATTTCTTGTAAGTCTCCTGCACCACGCCTTCGCATTTGGGGCAGGGGGATTTGAGGGTGGAAAAGTTCCCGCTTATGGTTTCGCCGCGATGGCTTTTCGCCTGATCCACTATATGGCTGGTCATACCGGCAATTTCTTCCATGAACTGGTTGCGCTGGAGCTTTCTCTGCTCGATCTGACGCAATTTGAATTCCCAGTCACCTGTCAATTCCGGGGAGGTGAGTTCGGGCACCTTCAATCCTCTCAACAGCGTAATGAGTGAAAACGCTTTCGCGGTTGGATGCAACTCCCGGCCTACGCGCTGCAGGTAATTTTCAGATATAAGGCCCTCGATAATCGACGCGCGGGTGGCGGGTGTGCCTAGCCCCTTGGCGCTCATCGCTTCGCGGAGGTCTTCGTCTTCTACAAGCTTGCCGGCGCTCTCCATCGCGGACAGCAGCGTGGCTTCATTGAACCTGGCGGGCGGCCGCGTCTGGTGGTCCACAACCTTGACTTCTTCCGCCACGACACGCTCCCCCGCATCTATTTTAACCAGCGTCGAGGCGGTCCCGACACCCTCAACGAGCCCCTCCTTGCCATAAACGGCCTGCCAGCCAGGATTGACCATAACCTTGCCCTCGGTTTTGAATGGTTCATCTTCAATACGAGTAATCCGGGTGGTTACCATGAATTCGGCGGCGGGATAGAAAATAGCCAAAAAGCGCTTGGTGACCAGATCGTACAGTTTTGCCTCGGCGTCATTCAGCCCTTTCGGTGCAAGAGACGTCGGGATAATGGCAAAATGATCAGAAATTTTTGCATTGTTGAATACGCGCTTGTTTGGCTTGACCCAATCCGACTGGAGAATACGCTTGGCAAAAGCGCTGTAGCCGGTAGCTTGCAGGGAATTGAGAATATCCTTGACGGTTGCCGGGTAATCTTCCGGCAAGGCGCGCGAATCCGTGCGTGGGTAAGTCAATACTTTATGCTTCTCATATAACGCCTGGGCGAGCCCCAAAGTCGTCTTCGCGGAAAAACCGAAGCGCCCGTTGGCGTCGCGCTGCAAGCTCGTGAGATCATATAGCAGCGGGCAAATTTCCGTAGCCGGCTTGCTTTCTTCGCTCACAATTCCCGATTTGCCCTGGCATTTGTCGCGAATAATCCCTGCATTTTTTTGATCCCACAACCGCTCAGCCTTTTTCTCTACATCCTTTTTATCCTTTGAAAAGTTCTCGTCGAACCAGCGTCCCTCGTATTTTCCAGAGTTGGCAGCGAAGGTCGCATGAATCTCCCAATAGCTGCGCGGAACAAAATTCCTGATAACATCTTCCCGCTCGATCAAAATCGCCAGGGTCGGGGTTTGCACCCGGCCAACAGTTGTCTTATAGAATCCGCCCTCCTGGGAGTTGAATGCGGTCATGGCGCGAGTGCCATTTATGCCGACGAGCCAATCCGCTTCGGAGCGGCTGACCGCTGCATCCGCCAGAGGTTGCACAGCGTTATCATCGAGTAATTTCGTAAAGCCCTCACGGATTGAAGCAGGCGTCATTGATTGCAACCAAAGCCGCTTTACCGGTTTTTTGGTTCCAACGTGCCGTACGATGTTGTGGAAGATCAGTTCCCCTTCGCGCCCGGCATCGCAGGCATTGATAAGGGCATCCACATCCTTGCGCTTGATAAGTCTCGTCAGAAGCTTCAGCCGCGATTCAGTTTTCTCGATGGGATTCAGATCGAAGTGCGGGGGAATAATGGGCAGATGCGTGAAACTCCATTTTCCGCGCTTGACCTCATATTGTTCAGGCACCGCCAGTTCAAGCAAGTGACCGACAGCCGATGACAGCACGTATTGTTCGCTCTCGAAGTAATCCGTATGTTTGGCAAAGCCGCCCAATGCACGTGCAATGTCGGCAGCGACAGATGGCTTCTCGGCAATGATCAAGGTCTTACCCATGGAACTCCGTACATACAGAATTTGCTGAATAACTTATAGACAACGGTCAATTCGATCCGATCCTGAACGCCATCATCCGGTACCGGTTCAACAACCGTTCTTACTAGGCTTCTTAAGCTGCCTATCGTATCCGCTGATAGCATCCGCCCGGCAGACTCGCAACCACACCCTCCAGCTCGAACGACAATAGCATGGCGGATACCGTTTCCACCGTCAAGCCGCTGCGTTGGCACAGCGAATCGATACTGATGACATCGTGGCCGAGATGCCTCAGCAATAAAGACTCGCCATGCTCTGGTTCATCAGTCTGAAGAACCGTATCCCGCACAGATGGATACCCTAGCTCGTCCAGGATATCCTCCGCACTCTCCACCAGTTTTGCTCCCTGCTTGATGAGAGCATGGCATCCCTTCGATAGCGGCGAGTGTATGGAGCCCGGGATGGCAAACACCTCCCGTCCCTGCTCCAGTGCCTGTCGGGCGGTGATCAGAGAACCGCTTTGCAATGCAGCCTCCACTACCAGGCAACCATTGCTCATCCCGCTGATAATCCGGTTGCGGCGCGGAAAATTGCTGCCGAGCGGAGGCGTGCCCAGCGGAAACTCCGAAATAAGCGCGCCCTTTTCTGCAAGTTCATGAGCAAGCTTGCGATTACTGGCAGGGTAGACAATATCCAGCCCGGTTCCAACCACCGCAATACTGGCGGAGATGCCACGCAAGCCGCCGCGATGTGCCGCAGCATCCACTCCCAGCGCCATGCCGCTAATGATGCAAAGGCCGGCGTTGCTTGTTGCCTCGGAAAAAGCTTCTGCATTCGCAAGACCCGCTGGCGTGGCGCTACGGCTGCCGACAACGGCGAGCGCGCGGGAATTCAGCAGCTCGCGCCTTCCTTTGAGATAGAGAATCGGTGGCGGATCCGCAATGTTGAGCAGCAGCGAAGGGTAATCCGGATCAGCGAAAGTGATAACCGAGTTTGCAGAATCTTCCAGCCATTTCAGTGCCGCGCTGATCTTTTCGGAGTCGGGACCTTGCGCGATATTATGCGCAACCTTCTTTTTAACCACGCGCTCCAGCAAGGTAGTGCTAGCCGAAAGAATTTCGGCGGGACCTCCAAAAACCGCAAGCAGCCGGCGTATCGACTCGTCACCAACGCCGTCGATCGAGCCGAGAGCTAACCATTTTTCGTTATCCTTTTCGCTATCCTGTAGGGGCTTCACGGTTTATGCTTTATAGCAGTTGGCCTCTGGCCGGAAACCGGTCGGTTTGTCTTACTTACTGCTAATCCCCGCCTTTTCAAGGTTGAAGCAGAACACGACAAGGTATCGGTGCGGGATTTATTCAGAGGTTCCTTGATATAATAGCGATACTGTACAAAAACAATCATGCATGACTTGATATAAACGTCAGCAACGAACTATTTTTCATGATCCAGTTTAATTCTGCATTCAGCTAGTTTAGCGTATAAGCCCTTTTTATGGCGCTTTTAAAGATATTACAATATCCGGATGAAAGGCTGCATACCGTAGCAGTGCCGGTAGCGGAAATTACCGATGAAATCCGCACCCTGGTCCAGGAGATGGCGGAAACGATGTATGCTGCTCCCGGCATCGGCCTGGCGGCCACGCAGGTCGATGTGCATCAGCAGATAATTGTAATCGACATATCCGATACCCATGATCAGTTGAATGTCCTGATCAATCCGAAAATCGTTGCGAGTAGTGGTCAGTCCGATTATGAGGAAGGCTGTCTGTCGGTACCTGGGGTGTTTGGTAAAGTCCCTCGCGCTGAACGGATTACGGTCGAAGCGCTGGATAGGGACGGGAAGCCATTTACGCTCGAGGCTGGCGGCTTGCTGGCGGTATGTATCCAGCATGAAATGGATCATCTGCTGGGTAAGGTATTTGTCGAGTATTGGTCATGGCTCAAACAATCCCGTCTTCAGACCAAGCTGAAAAAGCAACGGCAAAAAGTGATGTGATACGAGTTTTGATGCCGGCTGGCACTTCTTCCGAGGCACTCTTCCCGCGTGTAGTTCAGCCGTGGTCCAGGCGATTGCAAGTAAATGAAATTCCCTCTGAATAAGATCCTCCCCAAATGTCCAGTTGTCCGTTCAGTTGCTCAGTTGACGAGCAGACGGCACCCCCGATGTGAACTGAAAGCGCAATTATCCAAGTTATACCTGATCCGTGGCGGCAATGCCGGAAAATGAGTACAGGAGATACTTGAATTATCTGTTTTTACCTATTCCGGTACGTAGATGTTTTTCCCGGCGTAAATGCGGCGTCAGGTCGATAGCTCCCCGCTCAGGAACTCGAGCAGACTCTCCTGAGTAAAATCTTCCCATGAAAATTATTTTTGCCGGCACTCCAGTGTTTTCCACCCCTGCGCTTGAGGCTTTGGCAAATGCAGGGCATGAGATTGAACTGGTTTTAACCCAGCCAGACCGCCCAGCCGGACGTGGAATGAAAGCCGCCGCAAGTGCAGTCAAGGTACTCTCCCTGAAACACGGTTTTGCATTGCTCCAGCCGGAATCACTCAAGCCGCTGGAACTGCATGCGAGGCTGGCCGCAATCGGCGCGGATGTCATGGTGGTGGTAGCTTATGGCTTGATTTTGCCCCTTGCTGTTTTAAATATTCCGAAATTTGGTTGCCTGAATATTCATGCATCCTTATTGCCCCGCTGGCGTGGCGCCGCCCCAATCGAGCGGGCTATCCTGACAGGCGACCGCGAAACAGGGATCACCATCATGCAAATGGATCAGGGGCTTGATACGGGCCCCATCCTCTTGCAGAGACCTATTCCGATAGTACAGGACGATACCTCTCAGACACTGCGTGACAAATTGGCCTTGCTGGGGGCAGGTTGTATCGTGGAGGTGCTGGAACGGATGCAGCGCCATGCGCTTTTGCCGGTTCCGCAAGATGCTTTTGGCGCGACCTATGCGCCCAAACTGGAAAAGCATGAGGCTGAGATCGACTGGCGATCAAAGGCTGAAAATATCGAACGCGCGGTGCGTGCATTCAGTCCATCTCCTGGCGCCTACTCCCGGATTCATGGAACCGCAATCAAGATATGGCAGGCGAGCGTCGCGCCAGACACAGGAGGCCTTCCCGGACAGATCGTTGCGGTAGAACGCCGTGGCATCGTCGTCGCGTGCGGCGAGGGAGCGCTCGCACTTGAAATGGTGCAGAAAAGTGGCGGAAAAAAACTGAGCGCGGCAAGCTTTCTTTCCGGATATCCATTGCGGCCCGGCGATCGCTTTGAACATAAGGAATGATTAAAACCCAGCGTATCGCCGCAGCAGTTGTAGCTAAAGTGCTGGCCGGTGCAAGCCTGACCGCGGTGCTCAATGACCTATGGCGCAAGCACGTCGATCTCCCGGATCAGCAACGCGGTGCAATTCAGGATTTAAGCTATGGGGTACTGCGTTTTTATGGGCAACTTAATACCTTGCTTGAATTGCTGCTGAACAAACCGCTGTGGGATGAGAACCTTCGGTGTTTACTATTGGCAGGTTTGTATCAACTGATTTATAGCAGAGCCGCCCCCCACGCAATTGTGGACAGCGCGGTATCGGCGGCGCGCGACCTGAATGATAATAGGGTGGTGCGAGGACTGGTCAACGCGATATTGCGCAGATTCATACGCGAGCGGGCAACCTTGCTGGAACGGGCAAACCAAACGGAGATTGGACGATACTCTCATCCGCAATGGTGGATAAACAGACTGCGAGCGGAATATCCACGGCGCTACGAGGCCATACTGGAGGTCAGCAACCGGCGGCCACCGATGACGCTGAGAGTCAATCGGCGCAAGGTCGAGATAACGGAATACCTGGAACTCCTCAATAAAAATGGCGTGAGTGCAAGACGGTTGACAAATGATGCGCTCGAATTGGCGCAACCGGCGCCGGTGGAGAAACTGCCTGGCTTTGCGGAAGGATGGGTATCAGTGCAGGATATGGGCGCGCAGTGGGCAGCCCCAATGCTGGATACGCATGACGGCATGCGCGTTCTGGATGCCTGTGCCGCACCGGGCGGCAAGACTGCTAACCTGCTCGAATTAGCGGATGTGGAGCTGACAGCGCTGGACGTCGATGCCGCGCGAGTAGCCATGATAACGCGCAATCTCTCCCGGCTGGGCTTTTGCGCCAGCCACGTCACCCAGGGAGATGCCTCGCAGCCTCGGCAATGGTGGAATGGCGAATACTTCGATCGTATCCTGGCTGATGTTCCCTGCTCCGCATCGGGAGTAGTCCGGCGTCACCCCGATATAAAGTGGCTACGGCGCGAAAGTGACGTTTTTCAGTTCGCGGCGAGGCAACGGGACATTCTCGATTCCCTGTGGCGAATGCTGAGCAGAGATGGTAAATTGCTCTACACTACCTGTTCCGTATTTGCCGAAGAAAACAGGCTGCAGGTGGATAGTTTTTTACGCCGCCATTCAGACGCACGTCTGCTGCCTCTGCCCTCGACTGAGACAGTCGAAGGGCAACTGTTGCCGGATCCCCATCACGACGGTTTTTTTTATGCGCTGCTGCAAAAGGGCTGATCTTCTCGCGCGGCTGATGCGCGCGGCTACGGCAATGCTACTAGCTGCAGCGGTGCTGCTGCCTTCTCCAGCTCATGCGGAAGGGAGTATACGGGTGAACTCAGTTACGCTGGAAGCTGTGGATGATGGCTACCAGTTCGATGCTGATTTCGAAGTCACACTCAACTCCAAGCTGGAGTATGCGCTCGAAAAAGGCATCGTACTTTATTTTGTAACCGAGCTCAACCTGGTGAATTCACGCTGGTACTGGCTGGACGAAAGAATTGCCCAGAGCAGGGTGCGAGAAGGACTGAGCTATTACGCGCTGACTCGTCAATACCGCTTGAGCCGGGGCGCGCTTTCCCAGAACTTCGGTACTCTAAAAGAGGCGTTACAAGCGCTTGGCCGGGTTCGCAACCGTCCCATCATTGCAACCTTAGACCTAAAACGCGACATGGAATATACCGTGGAGCTACGCATGCGGCTTGATATTGCTGCATTGCCCAAACCCTTCCAGGTCGAAACGCTCAGTTCGAAAGATTGGGATCTAAGCACCGGCATTCTGCAATGGACTACCCGATTGCCATTGCCAAAGCTTCAGGATAATAACCGCCTGTGAAGTACGTCATTATCATTGCCGCAGGGCTGGGCGCCATCCTGCTGTTTCTGCTGGCAAGCGCAGGTGCCGATACCGGACTATTCGAGCGCAAATATCGGCTCCTGATCCAGTTCAATGTCGGCTTCGTGTTATTTCTTATGGCGGTGGTGGGGTATTTGCTATGGAGGCTCAGGCGCAGGCTTAATTCCGGTGTGTTCGGATCCAGGCTCGCATTGCGCCTGCTGCTGATTTTTTCACTGATGGCGATTCTTCCCGGAGCACTGGTATATGGAGTATCGGTGCAATTCCTCAGCAAAAGTATTGAGTCGTGGTTTGATGTCAAGGTGGACCGGGCACTCGAAGGTGGATTGGATCTGGGACGAACCATACTCGATAACCTCCTGGAGGAGCTGCGCAATAAGACGCGAACGGCGGTGGTTACGCTAGCCGATCAATCCGGGCCGCTGCTACCGGTACTGGACCAGATCGTTCACCAGTCCCAGGTACTTGAAGCGGCGATATTTGACGGGAACGGTGTGATGACGGCGGTTTCCCCGGGGAATGGCGCTAGGACAGCCTCTGAAACATTGAGCAAGGAGGTAATGCGCGAGATAAAGAGCGAAAGGGTTTATAGTGAGATCGAATCAATTCCCGGCAAGGGGCTGTATCTGAAAGTGCTGGCGCCGATTGGCGCGCAAAGCGAGCGGGAAGATATTCGCATATTGCGGTTATTGCAGCAGGTGCCAAAGCAACTGGCGGAAGAGGCGGAGTTAGTGCAAGCGGCCTACCGTGATTATCAGGAATTGCTGCTGTCGCGTGAAGGACTTAAAAGCCTGTATGGCGTAACGCTTACGCTTGCGCTGCTGCTCTCGCTTTTTTCCGCCCTGGCTGCAGCATTTCTCATAAGTGAAAGGCTGAGCGCGCCGCTGGGGATGCTGGCGGAGGGAACCCGGGCTGTGGCTCAAGGAGACTTCAGCAGACGTCATCCGGTACAAAGCCGGGATGAATTAGGAGTGCTCACCGAATCATTCAATTTAATGACTCAACAGTTGGAGGAAGCGCGCGCGACCGCCCAGCGCAACCAGCAGGAAGTGGAAAGCGCCAGGACTTATCTGGAGAACATACTGGCTAATCTTTCATCCGGCGTACTGGTATTTGACGAATACCTGCATATGCAGAATGCGAATCCTGCCGCGGAACAGATTCTGAAGATTCCACTGTCGGACTTCGAAGGGCTTACGATTGAGGAATGCGCAGCGCGCGAACCTGAACTCGCGTCTTTCAAGACCGAAATTCTCGAAGGATTTGATTCGGGGGAAAAAGCTCAATGGCAGTGCCAGGTTGAGCGTCTGAGAGACGGCATCAATCAGGTATTGCTGCTGCACGGCACACGTTTGCCGCACATATCGGGAGGAGGCGGCGTTGTGGTCTTTGATGACGTTACCAGTCTGTTACAGGCTCAGCGCACGGCGGCGTGGGGAGAAGTAGCACGACGTCTGGCCCATGAAATCAAAAATCCACTGACGCCGATACAACTATCTGCCGAGCGCATGCAACACAAGCTTGCGCTAAAACTCGACAGGGAAGATGCCCAGATCCTGCGGCGCTCAACTGAAACAATCGTCAACCAGGTCGAAGCGTTAAAGAAAATGGTTAACGAATTCAGTGAGTACGCACGCGCGCCGGAACTGGAATTTCATCAACTGGACTTCAACGGATTGGTAAAGGAGGTGCTTGCATTGTATGAGGCCTCAGGCATGGCTGCGGGGGAGGCTCGCCAGCCACGCATTTACCAGATACTTGCCCCCGACCTGCCACCGGTACGAGGAGATTCTGCCCGTCTTCGCCAGGTCATTCACAATCTCTTGCAGAACGCGCAGGACACTGTGATCGGCGTCGCAGAACCGGCTATCATGGTGCGCACCGAAACCGTGCCAGGCGGAGTCCGGTTTAGCGTAAGCGATAATGGCAAGGGATTCAGCGAACAAGTCAAAACCAGGGTTTTCGAACCGTACGTTACCACCAAGTCCAGAGGTACAGGACTGGGGCTGCCTATCGTCAAGAAAATAATCGAAGAACATAGCGGGGCCATTCAGATAGAAAATATACAGCCGCATGGCGCACGGATTTCGATCACTTTGCCAGTCATTCCTCAGTATGATCTGGCTGTAGCCGCGACCCAGCGATAATTGGGTTCGGACCCGGGTTCATGCCCTTGTGCCGAGCGAACGAGGTAGGCGGCCAGCCGAACGGGTTTACGTGAAAAGGAGATTGAACGAGGTGCGCCTGGAAATGTTAAAGGCCGAACATGCCCGATTTATGAAATACGCAAAGCTGCATCGATCTCACAACCTGAGTGTTAAACCTAAATTCGGCAGTTGACCACTCTTTTTCTGTTCAAGAATATGACTTATAGAAGCATTTTACGGGACTTGATCTTTACCTTTTTGATGAGTTCGTTACGAGGCGGATTGCACATTTTTTGCGGCACATCGCTACGTTGCAACTCCTTGCGATGGAATGACGCCCCAGAGCGTCGCCCGAGGGGCCGTGCGAAGCGGGGATTGGGCAGCGGCGGGGATGCCCGGCCGCGCCCGTGGTACATTGGGGCGCTGCATCCCACTTCGGGTCGCACCTTCCTCCGGAAGGCACTGCTCTGCCCTGC
>DATJHX010000064.1:0-4767 GCA_035493655.1 Nitrosospira sp. | reverse complement strand
CGCGGGATTTTGACGGACATGCGAGACGATATTGACAATGGAATACCCGTGGTTGGCATGGAGCCGGCCTGCGTTGCAGTATTCCGCGATGAACTGGTCAACCTTTTTCCCGGCGACGAAGTTGCCAAACGGCTAAACCGGCAAACCTACTTTTTCAGCGAGTTCCTTTTGAAGAAGGCGCCACATTTCTCCTATCCCCCACTTGCGGGCAAGGCTGTGCTCCACGGCCACTGCCATCAGAAAGCCCTCGTCAGAATGGACGACGAAAAGACTGTTCTAAAAAAAATGGGCCTGGACGTGGAGAACCTGGATTCAGGTTGTTGCGGCATGGCTGGCTCGTTCGGCTTCCATAAGGACAAATATGACGTATCCCTTCAGGTGGGCGAACTCGTTCTGCTGCCCGCGGTGCGTGCCAGTGCAGACACAACATTAATCGTTGCAGACGGTTATAGCTGCCGTGAACAGATCGCCCAGACGACTGACCGGCGCGGGCTGCATTTAACTGAAGTGATTCACATGGCGATGCAAGGGGACGCTCAGGCACAGCAAAAGGAGCATTGATGAACACGGGCATGAAGCCGGAAGTTGTTGTGATCACCGGGGCGGGCGCCGGTATCGGCCGGGCCACAGTGCGCGAGTTCGCGCGAAAGGGCGCGCGCTTAGGCCTTATTGCACGCAATCAGGCGCGCCTCGATCAGGCGGCGGCCGAGGTGCGGGCTTTGGGTGGCGAAGCGGTGGTTTTCGCAGCCGACGTTGCGGATGCGGCGCAGGTTGAAGCCGCCGCTGCGGCTGTCGAGCGCGCATTCGGGCCCTTCGATGTGTGGATCAATGATGCGATGGCGACTATTTATTCACACTTCGAAGAAATTTCCCCTGAAGACTATAAACGGGCTACCGAAGTAACGTACCTGGGAGCAGTCTACGGGACAATGGCTGCCCTCAAGCGTATGAAGAAGCGGGATCATGGTGTCATTGTGCAGGTCGGGTCGGCGCTTGCTTACCGCGCAATTCCGCTTCAGTCACCTTATTGTGGCGCAAAATTCGCTATTCGCGGATTTACCGATGCGATCCGCAGCGAACTGCTCCATGACCGTAGCAGGGTGCGCATTACCATGGTGCAGATGCCCGCACTGAACACGCCCCAATTCGAGTGGGGCAAGAACCAGTTGCCGATGAAGCCGCAGCCGGTGCCGCCTATTTTCCAGCCGGAAACCGCCGCCAAGGCGATTTTCTGGGCAGCACATCATAATCGCCGCGAAGTTTATGTGTGCTGGCCCTCTCTCCGCGCAATCTGGGCAAATAAATTTATACCGGGATTGCTTGATCGCTATCTGGCAGGAAGAGGCTATACCGGCCAGCAAGACAATCAACCCGCTGACCCTGTCCGCTCCGATAATTTATATCACACAGTAGGCGGCACTGATTTTGCAGCGCACGGAAGATTCGATAGCCGCGCCAGGCGCGGCGGGGCAGAGCTGTGGGCGACGCTCTATCGTGGGCCGATTGCAATAGGTGTGGCTTGCGTTGCCGCCCTTGCATGCGAATGCTTCCGCCGGCGCCGCCGGAAAGAAAGGGGTGGCGAAAAAAAAGGCAGTGTTGCAAAGCTTTATGGCGGAAGCAGAGAATGACCAGGGGAGAGGCATATGGACGCCCGGGCTCGACACCCAACTGGACATCGAGCGCCAAACAGGGAATCGGGACCTCACTGTCCTCAGCCTCCCCGGTATGGTTCACGCTGGGCCACGGAATCCTCAACGAAATATATTTTCCGGAGGTGGATACCGCCAATACGCGCGATGCGCAATATCTCGTGGCGGATGGTGCAAGTTTCATGCATGAGGAGAAGCGCGACATGAAGCATCATGTCGAGTATGCCGATATCCGCTCGTTGACTTTCCGCCAGAGCAATACCGACCGCGGCGGCCGCTATCGCATCATCAAGGAAACCATTACCGATTACGATGCCCCGGTGGTTCTGGTGCATACGCGGTTCGAGCCGCTGCAGCCCCAAGCGAGCCATTACCGTATTTATGCGCTGGTCGCCCCGCATATCGGTAATCAGGGACGGGGTAATTCGGGACGTTGCGTGACCGTTGACGGAAGAGATTGCCTGGTGGCGGAACGGGCGGGAAAAGCGTTGGCGGTCGTTGCTTCAATTCCCTTCTCGCGACGTTCGTGCGGCTTTGTCGGCGTGAGCGATGGCTGGACCGACCTGCACGACAACTTCCGCATGGACTGGGAATTTTCTTCGGCTACCGGCGGTAATGTCGCGCTAATGGGCGAACTGGACACCAGGCATGGGCAAGAATGGGTACTCGCCATCGGCTTTGGCGCATCAGGTGAAGAAGCGGCGCATATAGCCATAAAATCACTGACCCGCGGCTGGAAGCGTGCCTATAACCGATACCTCCAGGGCTGGCATACCTACTGTGACAGCCTGATTGATCTCGGCGCATCGGCGGCAGACGGCGGACGCACCTATTACACCAGCGCCATGCTGATACGCGCGCATGAAGACAGGCTGCACCCCGGAGCAATTTGTGCTTCGCTGTCCATCCCCTGGGGCGAAATCCATGGCGACCAGGATGTTGGCGGTTACCACCTGGTGTGGCCGCGGGATCTCGTTCAGGCGGCTACCGCAGCTCTCGCCGCCGGAGACGCCGCGCTGGCTGTCCGCGTGCTCCGCTACCTCGCATCCATCCAGTTCGATGACGGCTGCATGCCCCAGAATTGCTGGGTGGATGGACGGCCGCACTGGCGCGGCATTCAATTGGACGAGGTGGCGTTTCCGATCATGTTGGCCTGGCACTTATACAACAAGGGATTGCTCGGCGGATTCGATCCCTTCCCCATGGTAAAGGCGGGGGCCGCGTATATCATCAAATGGGGTCCCAGCTCTCCTCAGGAACGCTGGGAAGAAGACGCGGGCATTTCCCCATCGACCCTTGCTACATTGATCTCCGCATTGGTTTGCTCGGCCGAACTCGCGGCCGAGCGGCATGAAGAAAAAACGGCAAGATTGTGCCTGAACACGGCGGATTACTGGGCGACGAATATCGAGCGGTGGACTTACACCACGACCGGATCGATACTCGAAAATCATCATGAATATTATGTTCGCATCAGCTCGATCGATAAGGGAACAAATTCCGGCGTCCAGAACCCGAATAACGGCTTTGTGCAAATCAAGAATCTACCCGGTGGCGCCATAAGGTATCCGGTTCACGAAATTATTGGGGGCGGCTTTCTGGGGCTGGTCAGGTATGGCTTACGCCGCTCCGGCGACCAGCATGTGCTGAAGACGCTTGACGTTTATGACCGATCATTAAGGGTGGAAACACCTCGCGGCCCAGGCTGGCATCGCTATAGCCATGATGGGTACGGTCAAAAAGCAAACGGGAATCCTTACGATGGCACCGGGGTGGGGCGGCTCTGGCCACTGCTAACGGGCGAGCGCGGTCATTATGAAATCGCGGCGGGCCGCACGGCATATAAATATGTCAGGACGATGGAAGCTTTTGCGAGCGACTGCGCGCTGATTCCGGAGCAGGTGTGGGATGCAGAGGACATTCCAGCCAAGCATATGTTCATCGGGAGGCCAACTGGCTCAGCCATGCCTCTCGTCTGGTCCCATGCCGAATATATCAAACTGCTGCGCTCCTCGCGGGATGGCATGGTCTTCGATCTGGTACCGCCGGTGCGCCAGCGCTATATCAATGACCAGGCGACTACAGACGTCCAGGTCTGGACATTCAAGCAGAAGCTGCGGGAATTTGACTGGGAGCGGCCGCTGTGCATCGAAGTTTATGCCTCGGCGCGCCTGCACTGGAGTGCGGACAACTGGGCAACTGTGGAAGATACCGAGATGTCGGACGCGGGCCTGGGCGTTTACGTGCATGAATTCAGGAAGGGGGAGCTCGAGCACGCCGCCACCCTCAAGTTTACTTTTTATTGGCTCCAGGCCCAACGATGGGAAGGACGCAATTTCAGCCTGGCAGTTCATCGCGACGGGTTGTTGCCGCCGCTCCACGCGCAAAAATCGAGCGCCGAGGAGAATGCGGCTGATAAAACGAAAGTATTTGAGCCCGCGCTGGACTGAATGGCATTTCCACGCCGGGCAATCGGGATGTTACCTGATCTTTTAGGTGGGGATGGAACCCCATGATGAACAAAAGGCGTTAATCGAGGTTGACTGATCATTATTGCGACCATTATTGACAGGAGGAATGGCAGATGAACGAGCGCATGGGACCCGTTGGACATAAACGCTGGGTCATTGCTGACGGTTATATTCCGCCCGGCAGCACAGGCGCCAGCAGGCCCTTGACAAGCCATGACGCGATATGCATTTTAAATTGCGGCGGTGAGGATGCGCATGTTGACGTCATGATTTTCTTTTCCGACCGGAAACCGGTCGGGCCGTACCATATTGTCGTCGATGCCTCGCGCACGAAACACGTCCGTTTCAATGAATTAACCGATCCTGAGCCCGTACCGCACGATACCGACTATGCGAGCGTGATCGAATCAGACGTTCCCATCGTTGTGCAGCATACGCGCCTGGACTCCCGCCAGTCCGCCCTGGCATTGATGACTACGATTGCCTATCCGGCATGACAGGAACCAGCGGGATTACTCATGTCTGCTGTTTTTAGCTGTGACCTTGCCGCACCGGCTGTCGAGCTGCCGCACTCCTGGGAGCACACCGTAGGCAGTGACCACGCTCGCATGGCGTTGCGTGCGGACTGGCAGGCGCAGCTACGGAAA
>DATJHX010000063.1:0-3819 GCA_035493655.1 Nitrosospira sp. | reverse complement strand
ACGAGGCCGTCCTGATGGGCGCCTTTTCGGCACTGAACGTCATCCAGTTCTGGTTCTGGAGCCTGCTTGAACTGATTCCGGTAGTTCTTTTGACGATCCACGGCGGTACCGGGCAACGAAAACGATGGATGATTACCCGGCTGGTGCAGTACTGGGGCTGGGGTTTACTGATGACCCTGGCGGGCTTCCTGCTGCTCAGCCTGGGGCCGATGAACTCAGGGCAAGACCTGAGCTTCGAGTGGCTCACGCTGAAACAAAACAAGGCGCTTTTGCAGAACCAGACATTGATCTTTATTCTGCTGTTTTGCGGCTTTGCAATCCGTACGCCGCTGTTCCCTTTTCACGGCTGGCTGCCCATACTCGCCGAGCAAAGCGCCGTCGCCAGCGTGAGCATTTTCCTGGTTGGTTTAAAACTGGGTGTCTATGCCATGGCCCGCTTCATCCTGCCGGTGGTGACAGAGGTTGCGGAACACTGGGCCGGATTCGTGGTGACGCTGGGCCTGATCGCTATTTTTTACGGCGCCCTGCTGGCATTGATGCAGATCAATATTCGCCGATTGCTTGCTTTTGCCGTCATCAGCCATGCGGGAATGCTGGTCATCGGTATCTTCTGTTTCAATGAGCATGGATTGAACGGCGGCATTTTCCTGACGCTCGCATGGGGCCTGGCGTCGGCCGGCATGCTGTTCAGTATCGGTCTGATTTACGAGCGCACCCACACCGCGTTTACTCCCCGTCTGGGCGGCCTTTTCGACACCAACATCAGCATCGCGCTGCTGTTCTTTATTGCCGCGCTGAGCACTATAGCCATGCCCGGCACGCCGGGATTTGACGCAGCCCATCTGCTGATCGAAGGCACGATCGAAGAATACGGCTGGTTGATTGCCATTGCCATTCTCGTCGGTAATGTCATGGCCGCTGCTTTTCTGTTATTAGCGTTCCAGCAGGTATTCATGACCGGTTCCAAGCGCGCCATAGTGCCCCAGCGGAGTGAGCGTTATATGGTCAAGATGGAACCCATTATTACTATAACAATTTGCTGGCTGCTTATCGGTACCGGGTTCAATACCGAACCCTGGCTAAACTATATAGAAAGGGATCCGACCGGAATGAGCGCTTATTACCACAAGAACAAGGACCATACCAAAGACATACCGTCTCGATCCGTCGGTGATGGGGCTGGAAACGGCGGCCCGCATGACTGAAGACCATTTTCCGATACTAAGCCTGGTTATACTGCTCCCCTTACTGGGCGGCATTGTGACCGGCTTTACACGCAACGTTAGCGTCGCCAAAAAGATCGCGCTACTGATTGCCGGCTTCGAGCTGATTGCAACGCTGCTTGTAGTTCAATGGTTTGACGCTGCGCAAGGCAGCAGCTTTCAGCTCGTCGAGCAGCACGCCTGGATACCGAGCCTGAACATTCAATTTCTGGTCGGTGTTGACGGCATTTCGGTATTGTTTCTACCCATGTCAGCATTGTTGACGCTGGTCGCTCTTGTTGCCTCGTGGAATTCGGTACAGCATCTGACGCGTTTCCATTTTGCCCTTCTCCTGGTAATGGAAGGGGCTACCATGGGTGTACTGGTAGCGCTGGACATGATGCTGTTCTTCCTGTTCTGGGAAATGATATTACCGCCCATTTTCTTTCTGATCAGCTTGTGGGGCGGTGGGCCCGAACGGCGCGGTGCAGGGATGAAGTATATGCTGTACATGCTGTTCAGCGGTGTGCCGTTATTATTTGCGTTCACAATGCTGGGCGTCAATCATGCAATGCAAACGGGCGGCGGCATTCCATTGAATCTATCTTTCAGCTTCCCCGTCCTGTTAAATACAGAAATATCGGGTGACCTGCAAAGTATTATCTTTCTCCTGCTGCTCATCGGTTTTGCGGTCAAGGCTCCATTGGTGCCATTTCATACCTGGCTGCCGACTACCGCAATAGAAGCGCCGACACAATTAACCGCATTACTGGTCGGCCTCAAGTTGGGCGCATACGGCATGCTGCGTTTCGCCATGCCGCTCACGCCAACCGCCTCGGCGGAATATGCCTGGATACTGGGCATTCTGGGCGCCATTACTTTTACCTATGCCGCGATGATTGCCCTGCAGCAAACCAACTTGCGACGGCTACTCGCTTACGCGAGTATCAGCCATGTAGGTCTGGTCATCGTCGGTGTTGCATCGCTTAATATACAAGGTATACAGGGTGCAATTTTTCAATTGCTCAATTTCACCCTGATTGCGAGCTGCCTAATGCTGATATCGGGTTTTATCCAGCACCGCCTCGGCAGCACTGAAATCATCCACCTTGGAGGGCTAGCAATGGCAATGCCCAGGCTAACCACTTTTTTCTTCATATTTGCCCTGGCGAGCATGGGGGTACCCGGCACCAGCGGGTTTCCAGCAGAATTGCTGTTGATTATCGGGGCGCTAACTGCGCACCCGGGTCTGGGTATCGCTGCGCTGTTGGGTGCTATCCTCGGCGCCGCTTACATGTTGTCGTTTGTCCGCCGCGCATTTTTTGGACCAATTGTTCATGTCACCGTACATCAGGTACAAGACCTTCGCTCCCGGGAGTTCGGACTGCTATGTGTGCCTGCCTTACTGGTGCTGTTTTTTGGATTCTTCCCGGATTTGGTGATGGATTTCAATAAACTCGCCGCCGAGTCGTGGTTAAGCCGCCTGACCGATTAGCTCCACAATTAGCTCTACAGCCAGCCTACCTCGTACCAGGCATCCCTCCAGGTTACGGTTATAATTTTAGGTTATAACCTGAGGTTATAGCTTGGCCACAAGAATATACTCGCCCGCCTGATATACGCGTCCGGTTAGAGCCACCGAAAAATTCATCAGCTCCCGCAATCTGTTTCAAGGGTGCGGGACGCGCTTCAAAAGTGATGAGAGATCCATTTCTCCCATCACTCTTTCCCGCCCCCCCCTACTCTTCCTTGATACCCATCCCTATTGCAAACAGGCTATGAGACGCATCAGAAGGAGGCGGCGGTCATCTCGCTGCGGTCTTCGCTTGTCAGTTTTTCCGTTACAGTTTCAAGCGTCCGCGACTGCCAGTCAAGTACGGCGGTACGGATGAACATCTTCTCGGCAAGCTCAGGATGTTCCAGGCGCACCACCTCCGCAGCGAAACGGGCCAGGAAAAGCGATTTCAGCTCTGCACGCGCCCGATCCATGCCAATTTCCATATAAGGCACCGAGGCCAGTAACAGGAAACCATCATCAGGGATGCGGCCGCTACGCATGTTGGCCTGGATGATCCCCGCAGCCTTGCCTATCGGTACGTCGAGGTTCGGGCTGTACGGGCCGATGATCAAAGCCAGATTGGGTGTGTGCAGGAAGTCGAAGCCGCGGCCCACGCAGATCATCCACTCGCGATGCTCGATGTCCAGAAGACGCTCGTGGCGCGCCGCCTGCTCGCGCACGCGGGTGATGGTATCGAGATTGCCGTGCAGCAGCGGCAGGAGATCCGCCCGCATCTGCGCAGGCATATCAGGCAGCAGCGCGGCAAGACGGGGTTCCAGCGTCGTTCGCTCTTCCGGCTTGACCGTCGACATATCGAGTTTCTCGCCGTTCTTGCCATGCACTATGATCGTATCCTCGTCGGTTTCGATGCCGCAAATCAGAGGATAGATGGTAGCGTGCTCCGCGCCAAAGATTTGCTGCATCTGACGCCGTATAACCTGGGTATGAGCATATGCCGCTTCAGTATCGTAGTTGAAACCGGCACAGCCGCGGTGTGGATCGCCTTTGGAAAAATGATAGGTAACCAGGAACAGCACTCTCCGGCCGGAGTTAACCCAT
>DATJHX010000062.1:0-7231 GCA_035493655.1 Nitrosospira sp. | reverse complement strand
TTGCCTACCCCGCCCGCTCTGTTTCCCACATAGACAATACCAATAGTCATGGCGCGATCGAAGTCGATCACGTTCTCGCAGTATGTGTCGCGGCGCACAGAGCCAGCCGGCGCGTGTATTAAAATGTCATTAACGTTGCGTTTTCGATAGGCCCGGCTGCACTGCTTGAGAGAGTGCTTGTCATCCATGCAATTGCTGTATTTTCGGCATTCCCCTTAGTGCTGAAGCCAGAGTAGGCAATGGACAAGGTGAAAATTTCCCCGAATGACTGTTGACCCTCAAGCCATCCAAAAAACGGAAGAGCTTCCACTATCGAAAGCCGCGGAGCTTTTACTGGGTGAATGCCGGATGGTTTTACCCGGCATACAGGCCTTGTTTGGTTTTCAACTTGTAGCCGTGTTTGAATCCGGCTTTTCGCAGATGCTCACGCCTCTAGAGCAGAAACTTCATCTGTTTGCCCTATTTTTGACAGCCATGGCCATTGCGCTGGTCATGACTCCCGCCGCCTTCCACCGGCAAACTGGACCGCAAAAAATTACTGCGCAATTTATTCGTCTCGCCACGCGCCTATTGCTCTGGGGCATGCTGCCTCTGCTAATGGGCCTGTGCATCGATATCTATCTGATTGCGAGAATAATCACGGGGAGTCTGCCGGCCTCCGTACTGGCGGTTGTCGTCGGCGGCCTTTTCATAGCGTTATGGTTTGTCCTTCCTCGAATCAGCGATAAGCAGCAAACCATCGGGCGATAGCTTGGCAGCTCTGCTGCCCAGCGACTTTTCCCGAAGGCAGACTGGGTGAGAGGCCGAGACTTAACCGCTGGCACATCTGGTCGATTTGCCACTGTGCGGTTTCGTACAGACGTCTGCCACGATCATGCCACATTATAAGAACTTCATGTTCCGTCGGCTCGGCGGCTCGATAATTGAGGTAATGACCTAATTTAGCAGTGCCGGTTGAAATCAACAATCAACAATAAGGGTAATAGTGAGTAGGGGGAAAGCCGGTTTGTTTTAGAGCTCGCTCCGCTCGCATTGGATAATGGAGGGTGGTATGAGAAGAATAAGTTTACTGATGCTGAGCCTTGGCGTCGCTAGCTTGGGCATGGGGATGAGCGTGGCTATAAGTCAGAGCGATATGGAGCAGCGCCCATCGAGAGAATCTTCTCGGGACGCCGTGATGGAAGCCCAGACCCCGCGCGAGACACCCGTTGCCCGACCCGAGCAAAGAAAGAACGAGCACGACCGGTCAAATATCTTTTCAGCCACGAATGCAAAGCCCTCTTCTCCCGCTTTTGAAAACCAGCCCGATAAGGGGAAGACATTGGGGTTCGAGTTTTACCGCGATCCTCTGAACGCGAAAAAGCCGATGCAAACCTTTGAGGAGACTATGAAGGCGGACATCGCCGACCGCCCAAAAGTCATGAGGACCCAACGTGACTTGCTCATGCGGCGTTATGATTTGACGCCCCGACTGGATCGGGAGGCAAAAATGTCCCGGGGAAAACCCCTTGCGGTGGGACCGACCGCGCGCCTGCCGGGGGGGCTGAGCTGGCAAAAACTGGCTAGCATGTCTCCAGCAGAGATAAAAAGCCAGAATGTCTTTCCCTATCCGGCACTGCCTCATCCCAAGCAATCTCCGGGGGGACAGGTTTTTCCGCAAGCTCAAATTGATATGTTCCCCCGCCTGCAGCGGTTCGATGTTGATTTTGACTTGCCCGATGCGTTCCTGCCGGAGTTTCCGCCCGCCATTTTTCTTCAGAGCCGGCCCGAGCTCGGAGACGTATCGCGGGGAGAAGTGGTCTCCATCAATAACTACTACCGGCTATTCAAGGATATTTTAACGCCGGTGCAACTTGACGGGTTGCGCATGCTGCTGACTCCTTTCCCTCAGGAAGAATTCAATCCGACCGATGATCGCAAGAGTTCTCAACCCAGCTTGGGCGTCACTTGTCTCGATTGCCACATAAATGGACACACGACCGGGCAGTTTCATCTAAGTCCCGATATCCGGCCCGAGGAGCGACGTTTCCGTCTGGACACTGTCAGTCTGCGCGGGCTGTATAACCAGCAAATACATGGATCGAAGCGCAGCTTGAGATCGGTGGAGGATTTCACTGAATTTGAATTCCGCACGGCCTATTTCAATGGTGATCCGATTCATGCAATGAAAAAAGGCATGACGATTTTTGATCGGATCCACGTAAGCCACATGGCCCAGCTTCAGAACATGTTCGATTTTCCACCGGCGCCCAAGCTGGATAGCCAGGGCAGGCTAGACCCCGCCAAAGCGACCGAAAAGGAACTGCGCGGCGAGAAGCTTTTCTTTGGTAAAGGTCAGTGCTCGGGTTGCCATAAGCCGCCCACTTTTCTCGATCATCAAATGCACGACCTGAAACTGGAGAGGTTTCTAAACGAACCGGGTGACGGCCCCATAAAGACTTTTACTCTGCGAGGCATCAAGGATAGCCCACCCTATTTTCACGATGGACGGCTGTTGACTCTCGAAGATACCGTTGAATTCTTCAACCTTGTATTACAGCTCAAGCTGACCGATGAGGAGAAGTCCGACATCGTATTCTACCTGCGGCAACTCTAGCAGGCGCACTGCGCAGGCAAATGCAGGAAGCAAACCCCGTTTTTTATCAATATTGATGCAATATTACAGGAGACACTCATGAGCATATCCGCCACACCAGCCGCCATAAACCGGAAAGAAATGTTTTCACTCAACGGCACATCTTTTCGAAAATCTACCAAGGCGGTGCGGAAGGCGGTATTTCCTGTAGCTGGACTGGGGACGCGCTTCCTGCCGGCGACCAAGGCCATAGCAAAAGAGATGCTGCCTATTGTAGATCGCCCGTTGATTCAGTACGCCGTGGACGAAGCGGCAGCGGCAGGTATTGAAGAGATCATTTTTGTGACTCACCGCAGCAAACGAGCCATTGAAGATCATCTGCACCGCTCGGTGGAGCTGGAAAGTGAACTGGCATCGCAGGGGAAACATGCCTCGCTGAGAATGTTGCGGCAACTGGGCCACAGCGGACTGCACTTCAGCTTCGTCCGCCAGGAAGAGCCCAGAGGGCTGGGGCATGCGATTCAATGCGCGCGGCATCTGGTTGGAAATGAACCTTTCGCTGTGCTGCTTCCCGACGATTTGATCGACGGCCAGCCCCCTGTACTAGCGCAAATGATCGCCCAGTATGAGCAGTCGCTCAGTAGCCTCGTAGCTGTGCGTTCCGTATCCCGCGAAGACACCCACCGCTATGGGATCGTCGATGCCTACGGTGAAGATGCCGAAAGCCGCAGCATGAAAATACGCGGCGTTGTCGAAAAACCTTCGCCCGAGGTGGCGCCCTCCACCCTGGCTATCGTCGGACGCTATGTCCTTTCGCCTGCGATATTTGATTGCATTGCGAGCCTCGATCCGGGAGTTGGCGGGGAGATTCAGCTTACGGACGGAATTTCGCGTCTTCTCAAGCTGGAGCCAGTGATGACTTACCGCTATCAGGGCAAGCATTATGATTGCGGTAGCAAGGCGGGCTTTCTGGAAGCAACGGTGGCGTATGGCCTGAAACATCCGGAGGTGGGGGCCGAATTCAGGGAAATATTATTACGAATGACCCAGGAACTTGCTTATCAGATGCATTTTACAGAAAGTTATACCGTGACTGAGGCAGATACCGCAGATACCTGTTCCCCCGCGATGTTACAGAGAGCCTGATCGCTGGGCAGCCTTTCGCAAAACCTTATGCTGGGCTCAACATAGATGCCCGGCCCCGAGCTTGCAGCATAAGGTTATCCAAAAAATTCACACCTACGTTCCTCTCTTGCATGGCCAGGCTGTGATTTCCCGCTTCCTTCCGCTGGCACATTCATTCGGCTCGCCCTTGTTTCCGTCCTTCACGTACGCATGCATGTACGCGTAGCCATCGTTTCGCCGAAGCGAACTGCTTGCGCGGGTGCCCAGAGAGGATTGAAGACAAGTCTGTTCTCGGGAAATAACATAATTACCGTAGAGCCGAGCTGAAACCGCCCCATTTCCTCGCCCTTCCCCAGCAAGATATCTTGAGAACCGTACTGCCATTCGTGAACTTCTCGCGAACGCTCCGGGTTGACAACTCCGTGCCAGACAGTGGCTATGCTGCCGACAATGGTGGCTCCTACCAGGATCATGACAAACGGGCCATGCTCGGATTCAAATACGCAAATCACGCGTTCATTCCGCGCGAAGAGTCCTGGAACTCCCCGTACTGTCCTGGGGTTCACCGAGAATAAGGTGCCGGGAACATGTACCATGCGGGTCAACTGCCCGCTGCAAGGCATATGCACCCGGTGGTAATCCCTGGGGCTGAGATACACCGTGGCGAAGTGGCCCCCGCCAAACCTCCGGGCCAGCTCGCTGTCACCTCCCACCAGTGTCGTGGCGGAATAATTGCGTCCTTTGGCCTGGAATATCCGATCGCCGGAGATTATGCCCAATTGGCTGATTATTCCATCAGCCGGGCAAACATAGTCGGCTTGCGCGATGGGACGCTTTTCTGCGCGCAGCGCACGGGTAAAAAAATCATTGAACGTCCGATAACTGGGAATGTCAGGATTTACCGCTTCATCCATATTCACCCCGTAATGCCGGATAAACTGTCGAATGATAAAGGTGGTGATGCGGCCGGCACTGGCATTGGCAATATGGCCGGCCAGCACGGTCATTGCCTGCTTAGGCAGCAGATATTGAGGCAATACTGAAAGGGACGCGTTGAACACTTGAAATCCTGAATAAAAAGCCTAGGGGATTATAATGGGCTATGCCGATTAAGTCTCGCTTAAAGGATGAGATACAGTTAGACCATGTTTTTATTATTGAGCCTCCTCGCATCCTGAATCCTCGCGCGTCAGGGGTTGGCAAGCGGGGTCTGACAAACGGTACTCCTGATTCTATATTTTATTTATGACACAAGCCGACGATAAAAAATCCGAGCCGTTTCCTTTTTTGCCTGGCGATTCGCCCGTTTTGGTGACCGGCCTGCCTGATGCGGTACCGGTTGAGGTTGCTGCGGCGCTCGAGCCTTTGCGGTTTCCTATTGTGGCGGTCGGGGCATCCGCGGGAGGTGTAGAGGCACTTCAGAGATTATTCAAGTTGCTGCCGGCGACCAGGGACATCGCTTATGTCGTCGTGGTGCATCTTGCGCCCGACCGCACCAGCCACTTGGCCGATATTCTCGCCAAGGTTACGCCGATGCCGGTTGTCCAGGTCAAAGGAACCTTACCCGTCGAGCCCAACAGGGTTTACGTCATCCCCCCTGGCCACTATCTGATATTCGACAGTGGTTATTTGCGTATTGAACCAGTGCCGGAGCCTAGGTCTTCGCGCAAGGCTATCGATCTTTTATTCACGTCGCTCGCGGAAGAACTGCAGGAACGGGCAATCTGTATCGTCCTTACCGGCGCTGATCACGACGGCACGGTTGGCCTCAAGGCCATCAAGGCGGCCGGTGGCATGGCCATGGCGCAGGCGCCCGAGACGGCACAGCACCGGGATATGCCGGAAAGCGCAGTTCAGACTGGTCTGGTAGATCACATTCTGCCTATTGAGGAGATGGCGCAAACGCTGGCGCAATACATTGATCACTCCAGCTTATGGCGGGGTGTGTCGCCCCCTGTGGCATCGGGAGAAGACACGCAGACCCTGAAGGATATCGTGGCGCTCATACGTACTCACGCCGGGGGCGACTTTCGTGGGTATAAGGAAGGGATGCTCATGCGGCGCGCCAAACGGCGCGTGGCATTGCGGGGTTTTGAGAGTCTGGCCGCTTATCTGGGATACATGCAAACACATCAGGAAGAAGTTGAGGCGTTAAGGAAGGACCTGCTGATCAATGTCACCGAGTTTTTCCGGGAACCTCAGGCCTGGCGGGCCCTGGAAGAAAGCGTATTGCCCAGAATCCTCGATAACCGTAAGCCAGACGAACCAATACGAGCCTGGGTTGCGGGTTGTTCTACAGGGGAGGAGGCTTACAGCCTGGGCATAGCCTTGCTTGAGATGCGCCAGAAGGCGGGTCTTGACATAGGGTTGCATATCATCGCATCGGACCTGGATCATGCATCCCTTGAGGTAGCGCGAAAGGGCATTTACCCCGGCAGTATTGCAAACGTGCTGAATCCCGAGCTTCTGGCCCGGTACTTTACAAGAATAGAAGGCAATCGATTCCGGGTCCGGACAACACTTCGTGAATCTATCCTGTTTTCACAGCATAACCTGATCGCCGATCCTCCTTTTTCCCGAATGGATTTGATCAGTTGCCGCAATCTGCTTATTTATATGAAACCGGAGGTGCAGGATCAACTGTTCGCAATGTTTCACTTCGCACTCAAGCCGGAGGGTTACTTATTCCTGGGTAAATCTGAAACAGTAGGTGTACATCACGATCTATTCGCCCCGGTTTCCAAAAAATTCCGTCTTTACCAGAGTAAAGAGACGCCGAGAAGAGTCCCTGTAAGGCTTCCCCTTATACCTGACACATCGGTAACTCGCCTGAGTGCCGAGGTTCCGCGCACTCAACCACGGCGTTTGGAATACGCCGAACTGGTACGCGAGCTATTGCTTAAGCAGCATTTGGTCACTGCGGTACTCATTGACCGTGATTCCCAGGTTCTTTACTTTTATGGGCCTACGCGAGACTTCATCACCCAGCCCGAAGGCGCGGCTACCCGGGACCTTTTATCCATGGTTTCAGACAAGCTGCGGCTCGCTCTTCGCGCGGTGATCCATTCAGTCCGCGAAGAAAGCAAGACGGGAGAGGTCGTTCTTGAATGCCCCCCCAATGAGCATCGCCAATTACGCATCAGGGCCATTCGAGCCAATAAGGAGGAAACCGGCCTGATACTGGTGACCCTCGAATACGAGGCGCTAAGCCACCCCCCTGCCCAGGGTTTTGATGCCGAATCTTGGGCCAGGCGGCAGCTACAGGACGACTTGCGGGTAACGCAACTCGATCTTGAGGCGTCGATTGAGGCACTGGAAGCGAACAACGTGGAGTTGCACCTCGCCAATGAAGAGGTGATGTCCATGAACGAGGAACTCCAGTCCGCCAATGAGGAATTGGAAACGTCAAAAGAAGAGCTGCAGTCCGTCAACGAGGAATTGACCACGGTCAACGCTGATCTGGAGCGCAGCGTAAATGAGCTTCGTACTGCCAATGATGATCTTCTTAACCTGTTGGCAAGCACAGATCTG
>DATJHX010000061.1:0-6167 GCA_035493655.1 Nitrosospira sp. | reverse complement strand
TTATCTTGCTTACAAAGGGGGGTTGCCGTTACATGCTTTTCTGGTTGCAGGTGATTCCGGTAATGACCAGGAGATGTTGATCGGCGATACGCTGGGGGTAGTCGTTGCCAATCACAGCCGTGAACTTGAGGGCCTGAGGGGAAACGAGCAAATTTATTTTGCTCGTGCGGAATACGCAGATGGCATTTCTGAAGGGATGGCGCATTATGCATTTGGCGATTCTATAGCGGAGGCCGCGAATGATTCAAAAATTTGAAGCCTGGGCCGCGGATCATCGAAGCGACTTATATGCCCTTTTATGCCGATGGTTCGAACTGGAACGTCCCCTTTTGTTGCGGTCGGATTTGTATACAGCTTTTGATACGTTGAGTAACGATTATTCCCACTCTCTTTTTGAGACACCGCTGCATGAACTGATCGATATCGTGCAAGAAGCGATTTGCCGCCGTCCGCTGATCTATATCGCGTTACGCGAAGGCGCAGGCCGCTGGTATTTTTTGTGCATTCATCAGCAACAACTTGTACCTGAGCTTGTCACCGTCTCAGATTATCTGGCTTTCAAGGAACTGCTGGTGCAGCCGGATGAGACGGATGAACCGGTATTGGAATTGGATTTTGCTCCCTTTAACCGTGGTTTTCCCAGGCTCACGGAAACTCGATCAATTGGCCAAGGAATGATTTTTCTTAACCGGCAATTGGCCGGCGCATTATTCACCCAATCTGGCTCGGGGACAACCAAACTGCTACATTTTTTAAGCGTGCATAGCATGAACGGGCGCCAATTGATGCTTCGCGGCAGCTTTGCTGATGTTATGGCGTTACGCGGCGGTTTGCGCCGTGCAATTGGTTTACTGGACAAATACCCTGAAGATACTCCTTGGCACGTCATTGCGGAGCCACTGAGCGGATTGGGCTTTGAACCGGGGTGGGGCGACTGTGCTTCACGGGTGAGCGATACCATGAGCTTGCTGATAGACATTCTTGAAGCGCCTTCCCCGCAAATACTTGAGGACTTTCTGGCAAGAATTCCAATGATCTCGAAATTGTTAATTCTGTCTCCGCACGGTTATTTCGGGCAAGACAACGTGTTGGGATTACCAGATACCGGTGGGCAGGTTGTGTATATCCTTGATCAGGTACGCGCCCTTGAACGAGAAATGAGTGAACGTCTGGTCAGGCAAGGGATAGCGGAACAGCCGAAAATCCTGATATGCACGCGCCTGATTCCCGACGCAGGAGAGACATTGTGTAACCAGCCGCTGGAGAAAATTCATGGCACGCACAATTCATGGATTGTACGCATACCATTTCGCAAGGCGAACGGGGAAATCATTCGTCCCTGGATATCCCGTTTCGAGATATGGCCATACCTGGAAGGTTTCGCACGCGATGCTGAACGCGAAGCGCTGGCGCAACTGAGCGGTCGCCCTGATCTGGTAATCGGGAATTATTCGGATGGCAATCTTGTTGCATCATTGATTTCCAAACGGATCGGAGTAACCCAATGTAACATTGCCCACGCCCTGGAACAGAGTAAATATCTCCATTCTGCCTTGCATTGGCGCGAGAATGAAGCGCAATACCATTTCAATTGTCAGTACACCGCCGATCTTATCGCGATGAATAGCGCCGATTTCATCATTACCAGTACTTACCAGGAAATCGCTGGAACTTCTCATAATATCGGTCAATATGAAACCTATCAGAACTATACGATGCCCGGCTTATATCGGGTCCTAAACGGTATAGATCTTTTCGATCCCAAATTCAACATCGTATCGCCAGGCGCCGATGCGGAGGTTTATTTCTCGTATCTTCACGGTGATCGGCGACTGCAATCTCTGTTGCCCGACATTGAACGTCTTTTGTATGGGAGCGATCCCGGCGTGCCGTTCCGCGGCTATTTTAATGACTCAACCAAGCCTCTGATTTTTACGATGGCCCGCCTTGATGTGGTCAAAAATTTGACTGGATTGGCGGAATGGTTTGCACAATGCGCGCGTTTATCGGAGCTTGCTAACCTGCTGATCATTGGAGGACATATCGATCCGGCGGCTTCGACTGACGAGGAGGAGCGCGTCGAAATCGCTCACATGCACGCTATCATGAATGAATACAAGCTGGACGGAAAGATGCGCTGGCTCGGTACCAGGCTGGAAAAGAATCTTGCCGGTGAATTATATCGGCATGTAGCTGATCGGCGCGGGATTTTTGTACAGCCAGCCCGATTCGAGGCTTTTGGACTGACAATTATCGAGGCTATGGCGTCCGGCCTTCCGGTGTTTGCTACCCGTTACGGGGGGCCGCGGGAAATTATCCAGGATGGAATATCAGGTTATCATTTTGATCCTAACGATGGCTCAGCGGCAGCCGCAGCCATGGCAGATTTTTTTACGCAGTCGGCGGCTGATCCCGATTTTTGGAATAACGTTTCCAAAATGGCTTTGAAGCGGGTCGAATCGCGCTATACCTGGCGGCTTTATGCGGAACGTATGATGACCCTATCGCGTATTTATGGTTTCTGGAAATTTGTCAGTAACCTGGAGCATGAAGAAACCATGCGCTACCTCGATATGTTCTACCACTTGCAGTTTCGTCCCATGGCACAAGCGCTACTGAACCCCAACTGAACGTCAATTGTTAGGCGCGGACGCCGGGTCGACTTTGCGTTCTATACAACGAAGCATATGCTCAATCCCTAAAAGCATTAACCTCTCGTTCGTGCAATTTTTTAAAGATATTTCGAAAATGATTCTTGAGCGCGACCATGCTGATTCCCGTGATGCCGGCAATTTCGGAATTGGTTTTGCCCGCCTTGACCCAGTTTAATATCTCCATTTCCTGCACGCCCAGTTCGTTATACTTCGCGCTTGGAAGAGGTGACGCGGCTCTTGGATTCGATATTGCAGGTTCAATCTGACCCATGGCGGCGTCAATGTAGGGAAGCAGAATTTTGATTGCGTTGATTACCGAAATATTTGGTTTTCTTCTTGAACTGAACACCACATAAATGCCATCGTGCTGTCCGCGTTTATCGCTGATCCCATGTACCAGTACCGATCGCATACCTCTTAGCGCCGCGCCGAGGGGGCATGGCAAACCATGTTCCTCAAGCAGGAATACCGATTCCTCGCCTGTCAGGATATAGGGCGTTTTGCCCAGTGTTGTCCAGCGGCTGAAAAGTCCCTGGAGCAACGGAGAGAGCGTCTCCATGTTCGAGTGGGCGGTTCTTACTCCCAGCAACGCAGAGGCGATGTCATAGTGAATATGATCGGATTTGAAATCTCCCCACGCCGCAAGCATGATCTCGTGAGGCAGGTAGTGTTGAAGCTCCCCCTGAAGCCATATGAGAAAATCATAATGTCTGCGTACGGCTGCGCCTTCCTCGATAATTCGGGTATACCGTTCGGCATGTTCAGCCGTAAGGGGAAAGTTAAAACCCATATCTGTTGTTTCCGCTGCGGGCAACAGCCAATCCTTTTTATAGAAAGACAACGAACCTGAACCGTATTGAATATTCAATAATTTATCGTTAATCATTTCTCTTCAAGCAAAATATATGCCATCACTTTAATAATTGATTTACAAGAGCTGTTATGGTGACTTTAATGAGTAATGTAAGTAATCCCGACGTTTATTCAGCGAATGCTGCCTGTTCAGATTACCTTTCCTGCTTATGGAATCCTGGCACCCAGCCGTAGTATCCTCAACAGCAACCAGATTTTATACAGGGCTCGACACTTGGCTATTTTCCTGGGCACGGTTGTGGTGATCGGACGTCTTGTGACTTCAACGGCAATCTATTCATCAATCTTGAGGAATTAATTTTTGAGGAACTGCATTGCCGAGGATTTTGTCCCTGAAACGCATCATCGAATGTGGTGCGGCGAGGCAAAAGCACTTCGGTTGGATGACGGATCTGAGCATGTCAGTCAGAAATTCCGGCAATGGGCTGATGATTATGGGATTGAATTGCAGTTTATCCAGCCCTGCAAGCCCGCGCAAAATGCGTACGTGGATGGGCTGTCGTCAAAAAACGGCAGCAGCCCGCTTAAATCTAGAAATCGCTATTTGTTCAGCGGTTCCCTAGTGAAGGCTGGTAGAATCAAGAATCCGCTTTTACCTCTCTCTGTTAGGCTCCCCCGCCCGCCGCACGTTATTTCTTTTTCAAGCATTCATAGATGCCGTTGACATGCTGGGGGTACCCCTGTCACCGGGTCGCGTAAACCCAGTCGAGCAGCACATCCATTGCGGCCTGAGCGTTTCCTGATTTGGGATGATTGACTAAAAACACTACAGCCGCGCGTCTGCCCGACCTGTTAAGTACATAACCTGCCATGGTTCGCACACCCTCCAGCGATCCCGTCTTGATATGCGCCTGGCCCGCGATCGCACTGCCGTTAAGCCTTTTTTTCATGGTGCCATCTACCGCCGCGATGGGCAGCGAAGAAACGAACTCGGGCATGACGGGACTTTGAAAGGCCGCGAGTAGAAGTTGTCCCAGGTGACGAGCGCTGATGCGCTCGTTTCTGGATAATCCCGAACCGTTTTCAATGATCAGTTCCGGAAAACTGAGCCGTTTTGATGTGAGCCATCGCCGGATTGCCAGATCCGATTTGGCGAGCGTTGCAGGCGGCATAAGCAGTATAGCCTGTCCATAACTGTCCGTTCCGCTGGAGGAGGCATCGTCGAGCGATGCATTGGCCACTCTGGCCAAGGATTTTGCTACAGGGTTGGTTATGGGATTGGTTATCGGGCTGGCTACAGGATTAGATGTGGAAGCAGTGGCCAGTCCCAATGCCAGGTAGAGCTGTCGCGCCGCAGTATTGTTACTGAATTTATTGATATCCCGGACAATTTCGGCAAGCGGGGGCGATTGATGGATCTCAAGTGGAAGCAGTCCTTCCGGTACTGTCCCGATTATTGCCTTGCCGCGGAAAACCCCGCCCTGTTCCTCCCATAATTGCGTGAAGAGGTTCAGGATGTAATAAGCGTTATCATGGATGCTGAGGTATAGCGTCTTTTCCCCGCAATTAGCAGAATAACTCCCGTTGAGAACAGCTGATACGCGGCCATTGTCCGGGGTGTCCACGCGGATGTCAGAGGCGAGCGCATCGCGCCAATCGCTACAGGTTTCGTTGTTCAGCATCAGATTATTCTTTAGGTCCAGCGACGCAGGCAGTGGATCCACCACAATCCGAACCGTTTTCGTTTCGGGTTGCGGGATCAGGCGCAGCGCCAGCGTCCGGTAGTTCACCAGCAGCGCCTCGGGAAGGACGTTGTAAGCGCGATGGGGTTTTCCATCGAAATCCGCGGTATTGCCGTTGGGCAGATCGAAATGACTGCTATCCAGCACCAGGTCTCCGGCGATTTCACGCAAGCCCGTCTGGCGCAGCCGCCGCATGAGGAGCCAGAAATTTTCCAGGTTCAGCTTGGGATCACCGTAGCCCTTGATTATGAGATTTCCCTGAAGGGTATCTCCATTGCGGAAACCGTCGGCGTACAACTCCGTTTTCCAGGTATAAGCCGGCCCTAGCAGTTCCAGGCCGGCAAACGTCGTGACCAGTTTCATGACCGACGCAGGATTCATCGCCACCCCCGCGTTAAGTTCCAGCAATGGTTGCGCAGCGCCGATTTCGTGAACATATACGCCCACGGCGGATTCCGGAATGCCCGCCTGCCTGAGCGCCTGGCGAACCGGAACTGGCAGGTTGTTTGAAGACGCGGGTGATGCCAGGAGCAAAAACGTGAGAATGAACGCGCAATATGAAACCGCCCACAGAATGGAGCGGGGAAGAGCTGCAACCAGCGGCCCGAATAATCTGAATGCAGTCATGCCCGAGTTCGACTGAAGGAGCGTCGAAGTGCTCGTGTTCCGCGCGTATTCGCCAGTACCACCCGTGAATTGTGAGGGGCTCGTACCTTTGCTACCATGAGTCCAGCGCACGTAAGGTTCCTGCAACTAGCAGATCCATTTCCGGCTGATCAATGATATAGGGCGGCATGAAATAGACGGTATTGCCCAATGGACGCAACGACAGTTCCTGCTTGAGCGCGGCCTGGAAAAATTTCTGCGCAAAGGCGGGATCGCTGGTTTCCACATCAAACGCCCAGATCATGCCGCAGTTACGAAAGTTCTTTACCTTGGGGTGGGACGCGATTGGGAG
>DATJHX010000060.1:0-13788 GCA_035493655.1 Nitrosospira sp. | reverse complement strand
ATGTTAAAGTTTCTGAGCATCCGGGATTTTGTCATTGTTGATCACGTCGAGTTGGAATTTGCTCCCGGATTTACCGTGCTGACCGGCGAAACCGGAGCGGGCAAATCCATCCTGATCGATGCGCTGTCGCTTGTTCTGGGTGAGCGCAGCGATCCTGCCGATGTGCGCAGCGGATGCGAGCGGGCGGAAATCAGCGTGGAGTTCGATATCAGAGGATTACCCGAGCTGGCGGCCTGGTTGTGCGATAACGGTTTTGAAGGCGATAGCGGTGATACGGGCGTATGCCTGATGCGCCGCCTGGTGGATACCAGCGGGCGATCACGCAGCTTCATTAATGGCTGCTCGGCTACCTTGCAGCAATTGCGTGCGGCCGGCGAGAAGCTGGTGGATATTCAAGGCCAGCATGCGCATCAGTCGCTATTACGCGCCGACGCCCAGCGGGACCTGCTTGACTCATTTTCCGGCAATCGGGAACTGGCGCAACGCGTGGCGGAAGCTTATCGGCGCTGGCAAGCAATACGGCAGCGTCGTCTCGACTGGGAGCAAAACTCGGAGACGCTCACGCGGGAGCGGGAACACCTTGAATGGCAGTCGAGCGAACTCTCTGCCTTGAACTTTTCACTGGATGAATGGGAAGCACTACAGACCGATCACAGCCGTTTGTCCAATGCTGCAAGTCTGCTGGAAGCTGCGCAGATGGGACTGGAGGTGCTGTCCGAGGGCGAAGCTGCCGCGCTTGGACAAGTCAATGTGGTGATTTCCCGCCTGACTCATTTGCTCGATTGCGATAGTAGCCTTAAACCCTTGCTTGAGCTGCTGGATTCCGCCCAGATACAATTGCAGGAGGCAGTGTACGAGCTTGGGCGATATACGCAGCGCCTGGAGCTGGATCCGCAGCATTTGCAGGAAGTCGAGGAACGTCTGGCCGCGATTCATGCGGCCGCCAGAAAATACAGGATCATGCCGGCCGAGTTGCCGGGTATGCTGGAAACGGTCTCGGAAAGACTCGCCAGGCTCGGCCGTAGCGGAGATGGGGGCGCACTGGCAAAGGAGGAGGCGGCATCTCTGGATGAATATCTCCAGCTTGCACGGCAGTTAAGTGGCGAGAGAGCCAGGGTGGCCAAGATACTCGCGCAACAGGTTACCGACGCAATGCAAACGCTGGCAATGGCAGGAGGTGAATTTTCTGTTGCGCTCAGACCGCTCGAGCGAGGTAACGCGAACGGTTTGGAGCAGATAGAATTTCAGGTTGCCGCGCACCAGGGGTTGCCGCTGCGGCCGCTGGCGAAAGTTGCATCCGGAGGTGAATTATCGCGCATTGGTCTGGCAATTCATGTCATCACGAGTAAGCTGGGAGCGGCGCCGACGTTAATTTTCGATGAAGTCGACGCAGGCATTGGCGGGAGGGTTGCGGAAATTGTCGGCGGCCTGCTTAAAAAGCTGGGCGCCGAGCGTCAGGTTTTATGCATAACGCATCTTGCCCAAGTGGCTTCCGCGGGAGATCACCAATGGCAAATCACCAAATCGGCCGATCCCGCCAGCGAGGGAAAAGTATCCAGCCGTATCACTGTGCTTGGCAGGCAGGAACGTATTGAAGAAATTGCGCGCATGCTCGGAGGTGCAAAAATTACCGAGACCACGCGCAAGCATGCAGCCGAAATGCTGCTGGTAGGCCAAAGGTAACAAAATATAATGTCCGCCAGCTTTGCTCCATCGCTTGCCTCAAAGCGCGCCGGGAGTGCAGATCAATGGGGTCAGACTCGATTGATTCCTTCTTGTGATGAGTCGCAAGTGTTAAATATTGTCAGACTACCCACTTTTTGGCAGTGCAGGGAATCAATCGAGTCTGACCCCATTGATCTTCCGCGGCCATCACGCCTCATCAACCCCCCAATTATGCTTTAAAAGCTTGCGGGGCCAAGACCCGCCGCGCTTAATCGGGGCGTTCCGCCAATGCCAGAAATTCGGCGCGTTGAGCTGGGTTCGTCTTTAGATCGCCAAGCATGGCGGACGTAACCGTTTCCTCGCCCGCGACCGCAATTCCTCGCGACTCCATGCACATGTGACGGCAGCGGATGATCACACCGACCGCCTTGGGTTGAAGATGCTCAAGCAGCGACTGGGCAATTTGCTGGGTCAAACGCTCCTGTACCTGTAACCGTGCAGCAAAGCAGTTGACCAGACGCGTTAGTTTTGACAGGCCGACAATATGCCCACTGGGAAGATAACCCACAGTGGCATGGCCAAAAAATGGAGCCAGATGGTGCTCACAGTGCGAATAGACCGGTATCTGCCTGACAACGATCAGTTCATCGTAACTTTCGCCACCATCGGCAAATGTTTTCAAAATAGCAGCCGGGTCCTGCTTATAGCCCCGCGTCCAGTGCGCCCATGCCCGGCTAACACGACCTGGCGTTTCGACCAGCCCCTGGCGTGTAGGATCTTCTCCGATTGAGCTCAGCAGTCGTTGCCAGTCGGCTATGCCAAATTCCGGGTCTTTTGTATCCATGGTTACTATGCCTTTGCTTGAAGGGGAAAGGGGCGAAATACCAGAGCAGACGTCGAGCGGTCCTTCAGGTCTTGGTGAGGAGCAATCGCGGGAATAATGGCGCTGAAACGTGATTCCGCAACGCAAGCATAAACCATGATAGCACAACATAAATCGGCTAAGGAAACTCCGAAACCTGCTGCGGAGCTTTAGCTTTTAAGCTCGCTCTGAATTATTAAAGGCATTCTCAATTTGGTAAAATACAGTATGAAAATTGCAACCTGGAACGTCAACTCCCTCAAAGTTCGGCTCCCGCACGTGCTCGACTGGCTGGCAGCGAATCAGCCCGACGTGTTGTGTCTGCAGGAAACCAAGCTGCAGGATGAAAATTTTCCGATAGCCGAAATTGCGGCGAGTGGATATCAGACAATCTATACCGGCCAAAGAACCTACAATGGCGTTGCCGTCCTCAGCAAGCAACCGGGGATCGAACCCGTCGTGGGCATACCCGGACTGGACGATCCGCAAAAGCGCGTGCTCTCGGCGATTTACGATGACGTTCGGGTAATTTGCGTATATGTTCCCAACGGCCAAAAAGTCGGGTCGGAAAAATACGTATACAAGTTGAGATGGCTGGCCGCGCTCAAGGAGTGGATCCGGGACATGCTTGCCCGGCATAAGAAGCTGGTGCTGCTGGGGGATTTCAATATTGCGCCGGAAGAGCGCGACGTGCACGACCCGTCATTGTGGGACGGCCAGGTTCTATTCAGCCAGCCCGAGCGTGAGGCCTTTCAGGAAATGCTCAGTCTGGGCTTGTTGGACAGCTTTCGCCTGTTTGAGCAACCCGAGAAGTCATACACCTGGTGGGACTATCGTATGATGGCGTTCCGCCGCAACATGGGCTTGAGGATCGACCATATCCTGTTAAGCAGCGAGCTGGCAAAAATATGTGCGACCTGCGTCATAGACAAAATGCCGCGCAAACTCGAGCGTCCTTCCGATCATGCTCCAATAATGGTGGAGCTTGGGAATCACCGCGCCGCGCCCTCTATCGTTGGCGCCAGCGTTACAGAATAGCTTGCGGTTCGATAAGCCCCAGGGAGAGCGCGCGCGAGATAGCCTGCTGGCGGTTGACCACGCCCAATTTCTGCACTGCGTTCTGAAGGTGGAATGTCACGGTGCGTTCCGAAATCCTGATGATGTTGGCTATTTCCCACCCCGTTTTGCCTTCGGCGGCCCAAAGCAGGCATTCTTTTTCGCGTTCGGTCAAATTGATTTTTTTCAAAGGAATCGGCCCCTTACTTAGAACGATGCGCTGCACCGCTTCATGCAGATAACAGGTTAATAGCTGGGCTTTACCCATCATGGCAGCAATATCTTCCTGGGCCTCGCGCGAATCACGGGAAGTGGAAAGACTTAGCATTGCGGCTTCTCCACGCCCGCCATGTACTGGAAAACTGACTCCGCTTACCAGTCCGCAATCCTTTGCTTCGCTTCTGACTCGGGCTTCCTTGCGTCCCTTGAAAATTTCGTTCTTCCAGATGATCGGGATCGACGTCTTTGCGCAATGAGAAACTGTTGGATCGATATTCGCATAACCTTCCTCATCATAATGTTTACGCCAATTCTCCGGATAACAGCTAAGGATGAATCGATAGGGCCTGGTGAGCGAAGTATTGACTTGTACACCGTAGAGAAAATGCTCGAATCCCATCTGGCGGGCAATGGCTGTAGCATTGCTGTGTAGTTCCTCCACCGTGCCGCAATCCAGCAAAGATTCGAATAGGCTTAAATTACTCATGACTTCCTCTCATCATATATCGAGATTATTGCGGATTCTTTACTATTATCCTAAATCCGGCGGTTGACCACTCACTTTTCAATTTCAGGACACACTGACCCATAAAGTTTTCCCGGTACTTGATTTCCACCTTCTTGATGAGTTCATTACGAGGCGGATTTAGGATTATTTAACCACTCTATACATCTGTACAGTGAAAAGTTTTCGCAAGTTCAGTGCTCTCAGCTACAGGCGATTGCTCGCGCTCCACTGACTGAAGCTAAATAATACAGTGATTCCTATTTTTTCAAATTGATGCAAGCCCGAATGAATAAAGTACACCTTTTCGGCTAACGCCACTCAATTCCTATAAGTAAGTAGAAATCGGTTTCGTTTTACGCCAGAATTTTCTCAGGTCGCCCGTTCGCGCGGTGAAATTTCTGGTTCTGGTTTCGCCGATGGCCGTGACAGTCAACTGATCAATGCGGCCTTGCTTTAACATCGCCAGCGAAGGCTCAAACCAGTTCTGTTCCAGGTTTTTTAAACTCTCCCGCCAGCCGTAGGCGTCGGCATATTGGGCTTTTCCAAGCAACACATCCAGTACGGCAAGTTGGTTGCCAGACGTGGTACATTGGAGGCAGGCTGCGGCATCCGCCGGAAGCTGTGCGTAATCTGCACCGCTGGCAGCCGCCAGCGAACCCGCCAGCATATGGTTGCTCCATACATGAGTGTAATGGCTGACTATCCGTTTAGGCATGCTGCCACCGCCCCAAAACCATACACTGTTGATGGCGGGCTCGCCGCGCGCTTCGCGTAACTGATTAAGCGGATGCTCGTGCAGCAGCATCTGTATCTCATTGAAGAGTCCACTCCAGAGCCCGGCATTCTCCCCAAATGGCAGCAGCTCGTTAATGCTCTTATTGGCAACTTCGCCAAGCAGATGGGTTTTTGCGGGAGGAATTTTCGCTGCGCGTACATACCAGCGATCGGGCCGAAGCGGTAGAAAGACCATTTCCTGTCCGCTTGCGGCAAAATGCTGATTCAGCAATTCAGTAAGCTGATCCGCTTCCTGGGAGGAAATTCGGAAGACACGGCTATCAGCCAGCAAGATTTGATTGTGCTCGATATGCAAATGCACGGGGTCGGCACGAATCCAGTATTCATCCTGCACCTTTACCTTTCCGTCGCCATCAAGTGTTAAAGTAATAGGCGCCACGGGCCAGTCCTGCTGTCTGGTAACATTAAAAGCTCTGCAAAGCCACGCCTCCAGCCCTTCAGATCTTTCAGGCGCTTTGGTGTCATCATCAGTGCAGGTCGATTTTGCCAGCAGATTCTCAAGCGCGGGCAACGGTAGATCGCGATAGATGCCTGTTAATGTAGCGTCGGGCCAGAAGAGGGAGGGAACCAGCAAATGTAGATTCATTGTCGATGGGGACTGGCTGATAACCCAAAAGCTGATTCATCAATTATTGATCCGGTGAGCAAACAGTACAAACGTCATACCGGCGGAAGCCCGTATCCAGTAACGTTCAAAGCACGCCATTGCTGGCTTTGGCTGGATTCCGGGTCAAGTCCGGAATGACAAGATTTATAGTATTTTCTGGCCAGATCAATGGTGAGCGATCAGTGAGCGGCCAGGTTAGCAACCTGGAACCGCATACACAGTCCTCGCCGAGGATTGCCCCAAGGATTGCCAGCAGAGTGGGAAACGGTTTGACAGCAGGGCAGGCAAATCCGCAACTTTTACTGCAACTTCTTAACCGCCCGCAACAGTCATCCTGTCCACCAGCAACGAACCGCATTGTTTGGATCCGCGTACAATCACGTCATTTCCCACGGCGGAAATTCCCGGTAGCATATTCTTCAGGTTGCCCGCAATGGTGATTTCCTCGACTGCATGGCGAATTTCGCCACCCTCCACCCAGAATCCCGCCGCTCCTCGCGAATAATCCCCCGTTACCGAGTTGACGCCCTGACCGAGCAATTCCGTCACCAGCAGTCCTTTATCCATTGTTTTGAGCAGCGCCGAGAATCCCAGCCCGCCGCCATTATCCAGGATCAGATTGTGATTGCCGCCAGCGTTGCCCGTAGTGCTCAGCCCAAGCTTGCGGCCGGAATAACTGCTGAGAAAATAGCCTTGCACCACGCCATTCTCAACGACCTTACGATCATGAGTGGCAACTCCTTCATCATCAAACGAGCCGCTTGCCAGCCCTTTTTTAAGATAAGGCAATTCGCGAATCTGAATGTCCGGCGCAAATACCTGTCGCCCAATACTATCCAGCAAAAAAGACGACTTTCGATACAGATTGCCCCCACTCACGGCACTTACGAAGTGTCCTATCAAACTTGCGGCGATGGGCGCTTCGAACAGCACCGGCACCTCGCAGGTATCAATTTTACGTGCCCCAAGACGCCTGACGCTGCGTGTGCCCGCTGTCGTGCCGACGCTGGCAGCATGCTCCAGATCCGCCGCATCGCGTGCGGTACTGTACCAGTAATCGCGCTGCATAGCTTCATTCTCACTCGCAATGACTGCGCAACTGATACTGTGGCGCGAGGCGGGGTAACCGCCCATAAATCCCAGGCTGTTTGCGTACACAAATTGCGATTCGTTCAGGAGGATACTTGCGCCTTCAGAGTTGGTAATGCGCTTATCGACTGAAAACGCTGCCGCCTCGCATGCCTGTGCGAGCTCTATTGCCTGTTCCACCGGTAAATCCCAGGGAAAATACAAATCAAGATCAGGGAATTGATGTGCCAACAAGTCAGCATCGGCAAGGCCTGCGCAACTATCCGCGGCGGTATGCCCGGCGATGGAAAGCGCTGCCGCCACGGTTTCGCTTACTGCCTGCGGCGAAAAATCCGATGTACTTGCGTGGCCGCGTTTCTGGCCAATATAAACGGTAACCGCCAGTCCTTTATCGCGGTTGTACTCAATGGTTTCCACTTCGCCACGGCGTACCGTGACGTTCTGGCCAAAACCATCTGTAACGCCCGCCTCGCAGGCACTCGCCCCCCCCTTCTTTGCGTGCTCCAACACATCCTGTGCGATCTGCTGGAGAGTACTGAATGGATAGGAGAAACGCCGGGAAGGTTTAACGATATCATTCATGGAGGTCACATTTACGAAGGTTATTTGGACCAGCTATTGACTCGGAATACAAGCCCATTCTTGCGGCGAAAGGAATGGAATCGCCTGGGCTTTTGGAGGTATTTTGCAGATGGCGTTATGATAACAGATTCTTCTATATCATATTAGCCAGGGCCGAACGAGCCGCCCTTAATGGGAGGATTCTTTGAATGAACCTTGATATTGCTGGGGCGCTTTCCATCGTGCTTTCGTAGCGATATCAGAAATCCCGGGAAAAACATAATGCAGGAAGAATTGAATGACGATCCTGAGCAAACGCTGCCGCTCAGCAAGACGCGCCGTAAAAAGGAAATGCACGCGCTGCAGGATATGGGTGAACGCCTGGTTGAGCTCGATCTCAAGCACTTGCAAGGACTCGATCTGCCGGAAATACTGATGGATGCGATACTCGAAGCCAGGCGAATACGAGCGCACGGAGCGCGTCGCCGCCAGATGCAACTTATCGGCAAGCTGATGCGTGACGTTGATGCCTCGCCAATACAGGAAAAGCTTGGCCTGCTCAACGGGATAAGCCAGCGGCAGGCGGCGCGGTTGCATCTGCTCGAACGCTGGCGCAACCAATTGCTGGCTGATGAACGGAGCCTTACTGAATTTGGGCAAAGCTATCCCGGCGCAGATCTGCAAAGGCTGCGCTCGCTCATGCGTAACGCCAGCAGTGAAAAACTCGCCGGGAAGCCTCCCAGGAGTTTTCGTTTATTATTTCAGGAATTGCAAAGAATCATTCCGCAAACTCCCGAAGCAGGCGGGCACGGCGGCGGGCGGACTGAGGATGAATAATGGCACAGCTGGCGTTATTCCATGGCATCATTCCGGGCTTAAGGAGCGCGTCCTTGACCGGGAATGTATCCCAACTGGCAACGGGAACACTACTCCAAGTACCCAAATACTGGTGCATATGGTTCTTCCCGTACCGATTCTTCCAATCGGCCGGGCTCGGTACGCAAAACGGAGGAATTTATGCAGGAACGTGAAATTTGATGCCCGTGCCGACCAGTTCGGCTGAAGTAATCTTGTAAGCAAAATCTTGAGGTTCCAGGCTGTCGCGCGCATGACCTGCCACCTCGGCTTCCGGATACATGAAAAATGGCAAAACTCCCAGAACACTGTCTTTTGCCAATGTAACATCTCTGGCGTGGTTAAACGCAACCCAGTTCATCTCCCAGGAACCGAATAGTTTTTCGCGCAGTGCAACCACTCGGGGATGCCCTATGGGCAATTCTTCATCCAGCGCCAGTTGACGCACGTCCGCGGGATCCACAGGTACCCAGCCCAGGCCGGCGAGATAAAATTCAGGGCGGCAATGTTGTGCAGTGGTGATATCTCCGGATTGGCCAAGCGTTTTATGTGCCACGGAATCGTCGACGCGAATCCCATAATTATCCCGCGCGGGAACTCCTGCCGCCCGTGTCAACCCAACAAAAAGCGCATTGAGGTCAGCGCATTTGCCGCCCAGATTGCCGCTTTCAAGCATGGATTTGATATCTCCCCGCCCACAGCCCCGAGTGGCGGGATCGCGATAGGAGTTATCCACTACCCAGTTATAGATGGCGTGGGCTTTCTGCAGCGGCGAGTGGGCGTTCGCATCCTTTACGATAGACGAAGCGGTCTTGCGCACAATCCCATCAAGGGGTATATGTTTCGTGGGTTGAAGGTAGTGTTTTACCTCCGCGGGCATGGGGCCTGCAGCCCGCTCGGTATAATGACTTAAATCGACCGAGCGATTTGTTGTTTTGACGACACTGCTCACCGTCACATTACGGGGACCAGTGCCGCGCCACTCCGCATAAAACATGGGAGAGGACGTTCCGGGGATGTTTTCAAATTTCGCAATGTCGGCGTTGCCTTTCCAGACGCTACCCTGCGTAAATTGATGGGGGGTGTCATCAGTATCGGGTAGCGGTAGCCACAGGCGGGCTTTTTTCCCTTCACTTGGTAGATCAACCTTGTAAGTCAAGCGATAGCTATGCGGGCGCCGCATGATCGCTTGTTCGGCAAATACTAATGGCGCAACGGGAAACAGGGCCGCGCTGACCCCGGCTATTTTGATGAAATCCCTGCGTTTCATAATCTTCTCCTGCTGGATGGATTAAACCCAGATAATCCGTTAGGCCGCTCTCTGAGCCTACGCGAGTGTTGGTGGTCAGTTTGCGGCCATTTTCGCCGCTTGCCCGGCGTCCATAGACTTGGCTATGGACTTCTCTTAACCGACAAAACTGCCGACAAAACTGTCTCGCAACCTGCCTCGTCATCACCTCGTGTCCTAATGGATTATCTGGGTTAAACTGTAAAAATCGGAAGTGCGAAATCTAATCCTGCGTCTGGGTTAAGTCAAGGGAGCCGGGCAAGATCTTATCTGCCAGAATTGGCAACCTGACCAGCAGTGGCTCAGGTCGAGTCAAGACTGAGGCACTCCGTAGATGGCACTCCGTAGATTATTACGGTCTCTCACAATTATTCATTAGCATTGATGACTTCCATCTCTACCGATCTGCTGCCTGCAATTGAAGTCGAAACCGGCAAGAACCCGACCCATACGGTATTATGGCTCCACGGTCTTGGCGCTGCTGGCGACGATTTCGTTCCCATCGTGAACGAGCTTGCCTTGCCTGCATCGACCCGCGTCCGCTTTTTATTCCCCCACGCACCAATGCGCGAAGTGAGCATCAACCGCGGCATGCTAATGCGCGCCTGGTATGACTTTGACATGGTAGACCCCGCCGTGGGTCTTCATGAAAACCTGGCGAGCTTGCGGGAATCGCAGCGAGCGATCGAAGCGCTGATAGTTCGTGAGGAACAGCGTGGCATACCGCCCGGGCAGATTGTTCTCGCAGGTTTTTCTCAGGGCGGCGCCCTTGCCCTCCAGGCGGGGCTGCGCTACGGTGAAAAGCTGGCAGGTATCATGGCGCTGTCCGCATACCTGCCGGCGCCGCAAACGCTACCTGCGGAAGCGAACCACGCCAATCGTTCGACACCAATTTTCATGGCGTACGGGGACAGCGACAACGTCATACCCCCAATGCTTGCCGTGGCATCGAAGCGACAGCTCAGCGAATCAGGCTATGCTGTGGAATGGCACGAGTACCGGATGGCGCATACGGTTTGCCGCGAGGAGCTGGACGATATTGGCGCCTGGCTGAAAAAGGCTTTGATTTAGGGCCTGTTAACACTTGTTTTGCAGCTCGCGACAGCAACTGATTTCATCCAGCCAAAGTCACGGGGGGGGGCACGAGCCCTGCAGAGCAGGCCTCTGTAAGCGGTGAGCAACGAAGGGCTGGATGAAATCAGTCCCGTCCCTTTGGGCTGCGCGCGAAAAACGCGGGTGCTGCGTTGCAAAGCTTGGCCAGAGGCCGACTATGCCCTGCGCTTCGCGCCTTGCCCGCGCGTTTTTCACGCAGCAACGCGGGTGCGAAACAAGTGCTAACAGGCCCTGTTCAAAAAGTGTTTTTCCTGGACAAGACAAGCTGAAGAGAAATTCGAACGTGACATTCAGGTTTTCAGCCAGTTGTGATTCGCCTGTTGCGTTTCCCGAAGTCCATGCTTTAGTCGGGGCAGCCGATTCCGGCCCGTCGAATCAAATCCAGAATCAAACCCGGTCCTGCCGCTCCTTTCCCCTCACATCCGCGAGGGGCTGCCTTTTTCACAAATTCTAAACACGTTTCTGACGATTCCTTCACATCCGCTATATTACCCTGCCAACAACAGGGTATTTATATGCTATATTTCCCTTATAGGAGCAGGGAAATTTCTTGTCGGCAAGATAATTTTTATAACCAGACAAAAATTGGAGGAACAAACATGCATACGTCCGTAATACCCGCGCAGCGCCCGGAATCCACTCAAACGCGGGGCCAGATGCCGAATTCCGTACTGGAAAAGGAAGGCTGTACGACGCGGCGGATTGCGCATATCGACGACGATCCCGATATTCGGGATACCGTCAAGCGCATACTGGATGCCAATGGATACGGCGTCAACAGCTATCAGACAATGAATGATTTTATTGTCTCGCTGGGGAATTCGCAGGACCTGCCCGATCTGGCAATTCTTGATGTAATGGTGGAGACAATGGATATAGGTCTTGAGACCTATATGGAAATCCGCAAGCGTTTCCCTGGCCTCCATATGATCTTCATGACTTCTCTGGGTGAAGAAATCCGCCCTTATTTTACCGGTATATCCGATGAGTGGATTTTGATTGTGGAAAAGCCCGTCGAACCCATCAGTCTCTTGTCGATTATCCGGAATAGGCTTGATGCTGCTGAAGCCTGAGGTGCAAATGCTCGCTCCGCGGATAACTTGACCATGGGCGTTGCCGAATTTTCCTGGGACGCATCCAGAAATCGCTACACGTTTCCAGGCATGGGATTAGGGGGCTCCAAGCTCAGTGATCAGGTACTGACCGGCAACGCGCACTGGTTTATTGTTTTCCGCTGGGCTGTCATTGGCGTTCTCCTCCTGTTTCAAATCTTTGCCCTTATCGCTTCCGATACCCTTACTGAAATTGGCATTACTCACCAGCAAGGATGGCCGGTTGCCGTAACGGCATTGTTGTGCATTGCGAATATTCTGTATATCTATGCTCTGGATTTTCGGCCGCAAACCCGATATAACTCGCCTTCAATAAATATCTGGGCGCAAATTATTGTCGATCTTCTGTGCCTGTCGGTTGTTGTCCATTTCGTCGGCAGCATCGCAACGCCCGCGCCGTTTTTTTACGTGCTGCACATTGCATTATCCTGCATCTTTTTCTCCACCGTAGAAAGCCTCATCGTTACCGGCATGGTTTGCGTAATGTATGCGATTGTGCTGCTGATCGAAAATCCCCTGCTTTTTCTGAATCATCAATCCATACTGATATCCGACGCAGCCGCTCTGCATCCGCTCAAAATCGATATTCTGTTATGGATGTTTACCCTGGATGTATTGTTTTTCGTTGTCTGGTACGTCGTCTCGCGCCTCTCCATTGTTGTGCGGGCCAATGAGCGTCATCTTCTGGATGCCTACGAGCAGATCAGCCGGGCGCAAGTGGAGAAGGACCGATATGCGGTATTGATGACGCATCAGCTCAAGGCCCCGCTGGATGCCATTCGCAGCAAGATCAATCTGATAAAAGGAAATTATTGTGGAGAAGCGCCGCCTGAAATCAGGGACGTGCTACTGAAAATCGATCACCGCGCCTCGGGGATGGCAATGCTGATTCTGGATGTGCTCAAGCTTGAGCGGCTGAAAGCCGCGGCGCGCGATCCCGGCAGTCTGGAACAAGTCAACGTGGAGCTGATCATTCGCAAGTGCATCGAAAAATTGAAGCCGATCGCCAAGTCGCGACATATCATCATTAAGCCTTCAATCGAGGGTTTTATTGTCGATGGCATTCCGAGCCAGTTCGAGATTCTGTTCGAAAACATTATTTCAAACGCGATCGCTTATTCATATGACGGCGCATCAGTGGAGGTGTCGGCTCTCTTCGACATACGGGACTCATCCGCTACAGTAAGCGTTATCGATCATGGGATTGGGATTGCGGATAAAGACTTACCGCACATCTTCGATGAATATTTTTATACCCCCCGCGCGGCCCTGCACAACAGAACGTCCAGCGGAATAGGCTTGTCAATCGTCAAAACGGTCGCGGAGAACAACAAGCTTCATATAAAAGTTTCAAGTGAACAGAACGTAGGAACGATTTTTTCGGTCACTCTCCAGAATGCGAAAAAAGCGGCAGCTCTGGAAAACGAGGTGCGACATCCTGCAAGCCCGGTATCAAATCCCGGAATTGGCATTGAGTTTCACGCATAAGCCGGCTGAGCTCATCGCCTCAACTGAAGCTTTCAGTGAGTTATTTCCGCCGCGGTTATCAATTTTTTACGCGTTATTTTGAGCTGGCCTCGCTGCGTCTTGCTGTCGAGGCGCTTTCTTTGAGATTGCCGCGTCGGCCTGGTTGGTTTTCGCTCCCGGGGGAGTTCAGCGACACGATCGATGAGTTCACGTAATCGCCGCAGCGCTTCCGCACGATTTTTGTCCTGGCTGCGGGATTGTTGCGCTTTGATGACGATAACACCCTCCCTGGTTATCCGATGATCGTGGAGTTTCAATAAGCGCTCTTTATAGATATCTGACAGAGAGGAAGCCTTGATATCGAAGCGTAGATGAATAGCGCTCGAGACTTTATTGACGTTTTGCCCGCCGGATCCCTGCGCTCGGATTCCCTTTATATCGATCTCGTCTTCGGCAATCGCTATCTTGCCAAAACTTTCGCTCCTTGGCGTGGACGCTTCATCCATGATTCATTTCCGAAGGTTATCCTGCTGGGTAAAAGTAGTGAAGGCAGGTAAAAAGGGTTTCGGAGCAAAGCCGAAATCCTTCGCT
>DATJHX010000059.1:0-12008 GCA_035493655.1 Nitrosospira sp. | reverse complement strand
GAACGACCAGGGCGCTCAAATATGAGCGCCCATCGCCAAGCAGCATGACTTGTTCGAACAACGCATCGTGCAGGATCGCCGCTTCCATGTCGGCCGGCGGGACTTTTTCGCCGGTAGACATCACGATGATTTCTTTCAGCCTTCCCGTAATGGTTATCCGGCCGGTTTCATCAATGCGGGCGATATCTCCCGAGTTGAGCCAGCCGTCGGATGTCAGTACCGCTTGGGTGGCTTGCGGATCCTTCCAGTAACCCAGCATTACATTGGGGCCGCGTATCAGCAAGGCGTCATTTTCACCGAGTTTTACCTCCACGCCGGGAATAGGCCGTCCTACGCTGCTCGGAACATTGTCTTCAAACCTGTTGCTGCATACCACCGGGCTGCTTTCAGTCATGCCGTAGCCTTGCAGAATAGGTAACCCGAGGCCGATAAATACGCGCGAAATTCCGCTCGACAGGGCTGCTCCACCGCTCATTGCCCCGCGGAGGCGGCCGCCGAGTTTGCTCATCACCTTCCTTGCTACCAGCATTTCCAGGACCGGCCACAGCAGGTGCGAGGCCCGCCTGGGCGTCCGCCCTTGGAGGCATTCGAAGCGGCTGTAGCCAGTTTCGACCGCGAGATTGAACAGCTTCCTGCTCAACGCCGGGCCGTCCGCCAGCTTGGCGCGGATCCCCCCATAAATTCGCTCGTAGACCCTGGGTACCGAAACCAGAATGGTGGGACGAATGGTCAGCAAATCTTCCTGCAACTGATGAACCGAGCGGGCATAGGCGACAGTCGCGCCTCGCATCATGGGCACATAGTAACCGGCCGTGCGCTCAAAAGTATGTGACAGCGGCAAAAACGAAAGCAACAAGTCATCGTGTTCGATCGGCACAACCTGCAGGCAGCTATGAGCATTGGTAAGAATATTGTAATGACTCAGCATCACTCCTTTCGGCCGCCCTGAAGTACCCGAGGTATAGATGATTGTTGCGAGCTGATGCGGATCATCATTGACAGAGAGCGCCTCCACAGTCTCCCCGGCTGGCTGCTGAGTCCCCCTTTCCGGAAGCCAGTCATGCAGCGCCAGCACGAGGTCATCATCCGCCTTGTCGGGCCCTCCCTGGATAGTGATGACACGGACAAGCTCGTTCACCTGATCCCGCACTTCGGAAAACATCTGCCACTGAGCCAGTTCTTCCAGCAACAATACCTTTGCGCCAGCATGACTCAGAACGTAGGCCGCATTCTCCGGCCGATCGGCGGTATAGAGCGGCACCACCACTAGCCCCAGCCTCATCGCGGCCTGTTCAAACATCACCCATTCCGGGCAATTTCTGAGCATTACCGCTACCCGTTCGCCGGAGACGAGGCCTTCTCGCGAAAAAGCGGCTTGCCAGTGGTCGATGCGCTCATCCATTTGCGACCAGGTGAGATCGCGCCATTTTCCACTGGATCGGTCGTAATCGCGATACGCTACATTCTGCGGCGAACGGCGGACCCGTTCGCGAAACAACCCGTCGAGCGTTCCCGCTACCTCCACCGGGATGATATCGGTCGGATCATGTTGCCTGGCTTGCATGGTTTCTTCGCCCCTCCTGTGCTTAAAACTATTATTTATTTTTGATTTGAATCTCAGCCACACCGCTTCACCAAGCTGGCGCTTGCCTACGGACTCAATAGGGATTCAATACGGATTTAATGGTTTTAAAGGTAGGTTTTTCACTCCTGCCTAGGTTCAGCCCTGGTTGGCCTGTTCAGCTCTACTCGAAGGACTGCCGAAATCGGGAGGAAAATCATCCACCATGATGACACGCCGGCGCAGCGATTTCATTTTACCCATGAGTTCCAGTTCGCTGCTGGTGATGACCCTCTGCTTGAGACCCTCTGCAATCTTGTCATCAGCCTGGGCGCTTATCTGGCCTGTCTTTACAGCCGCGCGTAGCTTATTCTCCACTGCTTCGCTTACCATGACGCATTGCAATGCTTGCTCCAGGATATTTAGAGGCTCATCAGGCGATGCCGGCATATAAATTCCCGCGGTCAGGCGATCGCGCGCTTCCCCGGGCGTCAGCATCAACGCGGCCACTTTATGAGCGATGACGTCGGACGGCGGGGAGAACGGTTTGCCCAGGGGGAATATCAGAAACCGCAACAGTCCTCTCACAGTACTACGTACTGGAAAATTATCCAGCAGCCCGTCAAACGCCTCCTGCATGCGAAAAAGCGCGTCCTGCATAGACCAGTGGAGCAGAGGCGCGTCCGCTGCGGGGCGGCCATCATCCTTGAAGCGCTTGAGAGCGGCGGAGCACAGATACAGCATGCTGAGAATATCGCCAAGGCGAGCGGACAATCTTTCCTTGCGCTTGAGCGACCCCCCCAAAACCAGCATGGAAATATCTGCGATAAAAGCAAAGGCGGCGGAGAAACGCGTCAACTGGCTGTAATAGCGCTGAGTTTCAGGCCCAACGCTGCCGGGAGCGTTGGCGAGAGAGGCGCCGGTCAGCCCATGCAATACAGAACGCATACAATTGCCCGCAGTAAATAAAACATGGCCTATCAATGCCTGATCGAAACTCACCGAGGCCCATGCGGAATTGCCATTGTTCGCTGCCCGGATTTCCTTCAGGACGTAAGGATGACAGCGGATCGCACCTTGACCGAAAATAATCATGTTACGCGTAAGGATGTTCGCGCCCTCGACCGTAATGCTTACCGGAATATGCTGATAGTTACGCCCCAGGTAATTACTGGGCCCCATGCAAATTCCCTTGCCGCCATGCACATCCATTGCGTCATTGATCGCCTGGCGTCCGCGCTCGGTGAGATGATATTTGACAATAGCCGAGATGACCGAAGGCTTCTCGCCCATATCCACTGCACCTGCAGTCATGACACGCGCCGCATCCATCATGTAAGTATTTCCTCCGATACGGGCCAGCGCTTCTTCCACCCCTTCGAAGCGCCCAATCGGCGTCTTGAATTGAACACGCACTCTGCCATATGCCCCACTGGTTCGCGCCGCAAGCTTGGCGCCCCCGGTGCTGGTTGCGGGAAGCGAAATCGAACGTCCGGCCGCAAGGCAATTCATCAGCATGCGCCAGCCGCACCCTACGCCTTCACGCCCCCCGATCACCCAGTCCATCGGAACGAATACATCCTTTCCGGAATTGGGGCCATTCTGAAATGCCGCATCGAGCGGAAAATGGCGGCGGCCGATGTTGATGCCGGGAGTATTAGTGGGAATCAGCGCAAGCGTAATGCCGAGATCATCCTTGCTCCCCAGGAGCCCGTCCGGATCGTGCAGCCTGAACGCGAGCCCGAGGAGAGTTGCCACGGGTCCGAGCGTGATGTAGCGTTTTTCCCAGGTGACGCGCATCCCCAGCACCTGCTGATCGCCGTTGAACTCACCGTAGCATACAATGCCCGAATCCGGGATGGAGCCCGCATCCGATCCCGCTTCCGGGCCCGTCAGGGCAAAACAGGGAATCTCCAATCCTTTTGCCAGGCGCGGCAGATAGTGATTCTTTTGCTCTTCCGTTCCATACTGCAGTAGCAATTCCGATGGACCCAGCGAATTGGGCACCATTACCGATACTGCCGCTGTGCCGCTGCGCGAGCTGATTTTCATGACCACTTCCGAATGCGCCAGCGCCGAAAAACCACGTCCGCCGTATTGCTTGGGGATGATCATGCCGAAGAAACCGTTATCCTTGATGAATTGCCAGACATCAGGCGGCAAATCGTGCAACTCGCGTGTAATGCGCCATTCGTCCAGCATCGCGCATAACTCATCAACCGGGCCAGCGAGAAAGGCTCTTTCTTCCGGGGTCAGTTTTGGTTTTGGATAAGCCAGCAATTTGTTCCAGTTCGGCCTGCCACTGAACAAATCGCCTTCCCACCAGACGGTGCCTGCATCCAGGGCTTCCTGTTCTGTTTGCGAAACCTGCGGCAGGATCTTGCGGAAAATGTTCAGCAGGCGATTCGAAATGAGCTCGCGCCGCATTGGCGGAACGAGAATGACAACGCCGAGAACCAGGATCAGTATCGAAAGCAGAGAAGAGATCAAGATAATTTTCCTGAGTCGGCTTGCAACGACTCCATTATTTTTTACACCAAATTGATCGAAGGGCCGGAAAGGATTACTTGCCTGCGACGGAGCCGCCGCCCAAACTCAGCTTATTGTCCACTTTCCTGACACCCTCGGCCATCCATGCGAGCATGAGCACGCGATCCATCTGAGCCTGGTTGTTCACGTTACCGGCAAGCATCAGCTCGCCGTTGTGCGCCTCGACCTTCACATCCAGATTCTTGACATCAGGATCCGCCCGCAATGCTGCCTTTAGCGAATCAGCAAGCGTGCTGTCATCAATCTGCGCTTTCGGTTCAGGCGTTTCCCAGGATTCATGCACCTTATCCTCATGCTTCGTGCATGCGCTCATGCATAGCGCGCCCATAAGCGCTGCAACTAAAATAACTGATCTATGCTTTTCATTCATGATATTTCCCAATCAAATTGACGGAGTTGACCAAAAATGACAAATGAGTCCATCCAAAACAGGTAAACAGGTATGATGAAAGTAAGTATATCCGGCGAGCTATCAGGCGAGTGCGAACCCGCTCAGGATTTTTTCAAGATATCGCAGGACTTGTTCTCCAGTATGTTGACTCAGGCAATCGAATTCCTTTATTTCCTTCATGGGACGCAACCAGGTCAACTGACGCTTGGCCAATTGTCGCGTGGCGGCCAAAGCCATTTGCCGCATTTCTGCTGAATCAACCTGCCCGCTGAGATACATCCACACCTGCCTGTAACCCACGCAGCGCATGGAAGGGCTCGCGTCGTCCAGCGGGAATTTATCACGGATTGCCTGTACCTCGTCGATAAATCCCAGCTTGAGCATTTCATCGAAGCGTTGCGCGATGCGCTGATGCAATAGTGCGCGCTCGCGAGGAACCAGGGCGACAGGAATAATGCGGTAAGGAAGATTGGGGACCCTGGAGGATTTGAAAAGCTCCGACATGGGCTTGCCGGTGATATAGCAGACTTCCAACGCTCGCTGGATTCGCTGGCTGTCGGTGGGGTGGATGCGTGCTGCACTGGTTGGATCGAGTTGTAAGAGTTCATTATGCATGGCGGGCCAGCCGACTTTTTCCGCCTTAGTCTCGATTTCACGACGCAGACCGCTGTCGGCGGAAGGCAGTTGTGAAAGGCCTTGCAGCAGCGCATGAAAATAAAGCATGGTGCCCCCCACCAGTAGCGGCATATTCCCTCGCTGTGTGATTTCATGCATGGCCTTAAGCGCATCGTCGACAAATCGGGCAGCGGAGTAGCGCTCGGGCGGCTCAAGCAGGTCGATGAGGTGATGCGGCAACGTTGCCCTGGTTTTTGCATCCGGTTTTGCCGTACCAATATCCAGATAGCGGTAGACCTGGGCTGAATCCACGCTGACGATTTCCACGGGCAAGCGCTCGGCAATTTGCAGCGCCACGCTGCTTTTTCCGCTGGCCGTGGGTCCCATCAGAAAAACAGCGGGTGGATAGAATCTGAGGTCTTTATTTTGGAGCTGGGAACTTTGCTCTACCATACGTGAAAGGACGCACTGGCCTAAACTGCTGCTCGATGTGTGGTGTCTGCATGGTTACCTGCGCGGTTGCCTGCTTGCTTGGCCGCCTTTTGCGTTCGATTTCCATAAGGTCGCCTCGCAGCTAATGGAGCCTAGAGGCGGCGCCCGCGTCCCAGCGTTCCCCTGGAATCTCCTTCCCTGGAATCTCCTTCCCTGGAGTCTCCTTCAAAGCCATTAAACGCCATATTCGATCCGATGGCAAGCGCCGGTTTTTTCGGTTAGAATTCGAGTTTTCCACAGCGGTTTTCCACAGCGCGGGCGGAACCTTTTACGGCTTACTTTCCTGGGTTTTCCGTGCGCCTGTTTGCCCAGATCCATTTCCTCATGTCCATTCCCTCATGATTCTTGTCCTAGACCCGGCGACACGATCCGATAGTGCGGAATATAAGCAGTTGATGGGGCATCTTGCCAATCTGCCCGGTATTTCTACGCGTGTCCATACTGAAGTTGGCAGTGAGCAGATGCTCACCGAGGTGTATTTGATTGGCAACACCAAGGCGTTGCCCCTTGATGATATGCAAGCGTTGCCATGCGTGGAGCAGGTTGTCAGGATTTCCGAAGAGTATCGCGTTCTGGGAAGGCACAAGGACGATCACAGGCCTACCCATTTCGATTACAACGGCGTGCGTTTTGGTCAGGATACGCTAAACGTGTTTGCCGGCCTTTGCGCCGTCGATACGCTGGAACATGTCGAGCTGATGATGCAGGCGCTGCGCGACAACGGGCAGGTATGCACGCGCATGGGCGCTTATAAACCGCGTACCAGCCCATATTCTTTTCAGGGACATGGCAAAGCCTGCTTGCCTTATGTTTTCGAGCTGGCCGGGAAATATGGCATCAAGGTGATTGCCATGGAAATCACCCATGAATCGCATGTTGAAGAGATTTGCGAGGCGCTTTATCGGACGGGAAACTCTACGGGCGTGATGCTGCAAATTGGCACACGTAACACTCAGAATTTCGAGCTGCTGAAAATCGTTGGACGCCAGCAGGATTTCCCTGTACTGATTAAGCGTGGTTTTGGCATCACGCTGGATGAATCGCTCAATGCTGCGGAATATCTGGCGTCGGAGGGCAACCGCAAGGTCGTCTTTGGATTGCGGGGCATGAAGACCAATATGGGAGATCCGCACCGTAATTTCGTGGATTTTTCCCATGTTCCGGTGGTCAAGCGACTGACGCGCATGCCCGTGTGCATAGATCCTTCACATTCCGTCGGAATGCGTGCCGCCTCGCCGGATGGCATCCTGGATATCATGCACGCTACTGCCCAGGGTGTGATCGCTGGCGCCAACATGGTACTGGTGGATTTTCATCCAGCGCCAGGTAAAGCACTTGTGGATGGACCTCAGGCATTGCTAATAAGGGAACTGCCGCTCTTTCTCCAAGATGTTCGCATAGCGAGGGAAGCGTACGAGCAACGTGCGGCACTGGCTGGACGTTATCAGGAGAACGCAGCATAGCCTGAAACTCCCGATCTCCTTATTCCTCCCAAGATTCCTGCGAGAGATCGAATTTACGGATGCCTGCTTCATAATTTCTGCGCGCAGCCTGGCAGAACTTTGCCATTCCTGAACTTAACGCTATGAACTCCTGCCACCTACCTTGGACCCCGTGTGATTCTTCCGATCGCTGCGGGGCTTTGGTCTCTGAGGCTTTGAATGGCTTTGAATAAAACATCGCCTCATGCATATGTAGTATTTATTCGGAGGTTCCTCACGTTTTTGCTATTGCTATGGAGCTTCCTCTTTGCTTGTGTAGGTATTGCGGATTCTGTCAGCATTGCAGAGCAAAATCGGCCGCAAACTCTTCAGGACATTCCGCCAACTACTTTACCAATCAGGCTGACCGATGACCGGGGACGCAGCGTCCAACTGAAACACTCCGCTAAACGCATCATCTCGCTTTCTCCCAGCCTCACCGAACTGATGTTCGAGGCCGGCGCCGGGGATAAACTTGTGGGTGTGAGCCGGCATAGTGATTATCCTGACGCCGCCCAACGCATCCCGGATATCGGGGATGCATCGCATCTCGATCTCGAACGGATCGTCGCTTTGAAGCCGGACCTGGTGATTGCCTGGCGCAGCGGAAATACTCTCTCGGATATCTCAAAACTTGAGAAGCTGGGGTTGACGGTTTTTTCTACCGAAGCTGCAAGGCTGGAAGACATTCCGCGATTGCTGCGTGTTGTCGGCCAGTTGGCGGGTACCTCAACTCAAGCCGAATCCACTGCAGGCGATTTTGAGGAGGTGTTACAGCAATTCAGGCGCAACTACGGCAATCGCTCGAAAATCAGGGTTTTTCAATTGATCTGGCATCAGCCTCTGATGACCATAAACGGCAGCCACATCATCAGCGACCTCATCGAGTTGTGTGGTGGCGTCAACATATTTGCCTCCTTCCCCGCTTTAACCCCGGTCATATCCGCTGAAAATCTGCTCCAGGCAGACCCTCAGGTCATCATCAGCAGTATATCGCGCGAGTTTGCTGAGAGCGAGGTGAAGGCCCTGCTGCGCCGCTTTTCACATATCAGCGCGGTCAGCAATAACCATTTATATTTTGTACATCCTGATCTCATACACCGCCAGACGGCTCGCATCACTCAAGCAGCGAAAGCAGTCTGTGGCCAGTTAGAGAATGTCCACTCGACCAAGGGAATGCATGGAGATGAGGTAATGCTTCCGGCCGGGGTAACCGTCAAGGCTCGTGAGATGAGCCGCAATTCAAGAGAAAAGTTCTCTTGAGCAAAGGGATGCTCTAAAATAGCGGTTTATTTATTTTGCCCATGTTTTGCCCAATGCTACCCAATACGCTATGCTTGCGTCCGCGCATCGCCTTGAGGAATTCGTGGGTATTCACAAGGAAGTCCTGAGGAGTCTTGGGAGAACACAGTTGACCGCTATTTTGAACCACGGAGTGAACAATGCCACTGCTAAATAATAGTAACAGTTCCAACAGTTCTTACGGAGAACCACCGATGATCAAGGTATTGCTTGCAAATCCCAGGGGGTTTTGCGCCGGCGTGGATCGCGCCATCGAAATTGTCGAACGCGCCCTGAGCATGCATGGCGCCCCGATTTACGTGCGCCATGAGGTCGTGCACAACCGTTTCGTGGTGGAGAATCTGGAAAAAAAGGGCGCGGTATTTGTCGAAAATCTCGATGAGGTCCCCGTGGGAAGCATCCTGATTTTCAGCGCTCATGGCGTCTCTCATGCAGTAAGACGAGAAGCCGAGGCGCAACAATTCAAGGTTTTTGACGCTACCTGCCCGCTCGTGACCAAGGTTCATATCGAAGTGGCTAAAATGCGGGAGCAGGGAAGGGAAATCATCATGATTGGCCATGCCGGGCATCCGGAAGTGGAAGGCACCATGGGACAGGCTGAAGGCGACGGGCCGGCAATGTATCTGGTGGAAACAGAAGAGGACGTTGAAAATCTGAAGGTCAAGGATCCTACTCATCTTGCTTACGTCACGCAAACGACTCTATCCGTGGATGACGCAACACGCGTGATAAAGGCTCTGAAAAAGCGCTTCCCGAAAATCACGGGTCCGAAAAAGGACGATATCTGTTATGCCACTCAAAATCGTCAGGACGCAGTCAAAATGATGGTGAAGCAGTGCGATCTGGTTATCGTGGTGGGTTCGCCCAATAGCTCGAACTCGAACCGCTTATGCGAAGTAGCGAGAAATGCCGGTGTGGATGCCTATATGATCGACCGGGCCGAGCATCTGCAGGAGGCATGGGTGGAAGGAAAAGACAGGATTGGAATTACCGCGGGGGCCTCAGCCCCGGAAGTGCTGGTGCAGGAGGTCATATCCCGGCTCAGGCAGATCGGCGCGGGGCAGGCGGGAAGAGAGGTAATGGTGGAAGAGCTGAGTGGCGTGGTCGAATCGGTAGTATTTCCATTACCGAAAAATTGACTGAAAATCGACCGTAAAGAAGGGGCTTTTCGTAGCACTTTATAACCATTTATAACCACTCGGCTTCAGCGCCTGCACGCTCTGGAAGCGGCAGAATGAGATTTTCTGCTGAGGAAAACCGTTCCGAGGGAAAGTTCTGAAAATCCCCACAGGGCTAGCCGGCTGGAGCTAGCGAACGCAAAACCGCCACTACGCATCCTCCTTTTCTGGGACATTGCCACTTTTCTAGACGTTACCACTATTTGAAAACACAAAAATCGTTGTTCCGCATATGGAGTTCCGGTTGAGAGCTTGCGATCAGCCCACCTCCAGTCCTCCAGTCCCGCTGTAGGCAGTGCAGTATTCAGAAGTTTTAGGCGCTGCCGTAAAGAAAGCTTAAGAACCTCTGAACAGATCCTCGTGGAGCGCGTTGCTGGTAAAATCGGGATGATCACAAGGTGTGCGACGAAGGTCGCTTGGTCTAAGATGCCAAGGAGTGCAATGCAGTGGCGCCCCGGAGCGTAGACCGAGGGGCCCGCGAAGCGGGATCGGGCAGCGGAGGGGATGCCGGACCGCCAATGCATAATGAAGGGCGCCCACATCCCGCTACGGAGTCGCATCTTCCTGCGGAAGAAACTGCTCCTTCCTTCGCGGTCGTGCCCGATTTTACCGCAACCCGTACGGGACAAAGGCTTTGCGGGCGACCTGCTTTGTCAGGCTCCTAGCAAAGGGCGCCCCCAGAGCGTTGCATGAGGGGCCCGGAAGCGGGATCTGCCCACGTAGGGGATGCGACGACCGCGATTATGAATTGACTGGGGGCGTGCATCCCGCTGCGGGGTCGCATCTTCCTTCGGAAGGTACTGCTCAGCCCTTCGCGGTCGCGACCCGAAGCGCAGGGCGAGGGACCCGCGAAGCGGGATTAACCCGCGTAGGGGATGCGACGACCGCACTTATGGAGACTGGGTGCCATGCATCCCGCTGCGGGGTCGCATCTTCCTTCGGAAGATACTGCTCCGCCCTTCGCGGTCGCATTCGCTTCGTCGCCTTTCGCGCATTCCATCCCGCAAAGCCGTCGTCGCGCCCGCGTGGGATTTGTTCAGAGGTTCTTAAGCAATCAAGCGTATCGATACCACCCTCGGTCAGAAATTCTATTTTTAATCTCGGCAATGTAATACCGATGCAACACATACTGGAAAAGGCCAGAAAGGTTCGTATCGTAATCTTCGACGTGGATGGGGTGCTGACAGACGGAAGCCTCTATCTCACGGACGGCGGAGAGGAGATCAAAGCCTTCAATAGTCATGACGGCCATGGCATAAAAATGCTCCGCGCGAGCGGAGTCAGCGTGGCTTTCATCACTGGCAGGGAATCGCGCTGTGTGGACCTGAAGGCCATAGACTTAGGCGTTACCCTCGTCTACCAGGGTGCAAAGAACAAATTGCCCGCTTTTGAAGCGCTGTTGAATGACCAAAAGCTGGATGCCTCTTCCTGCGCTTATGTGGGAGATGATCTGATAGATTTACCGGTAATGTTACGTTGCGGGTTCGCCATCTGCGTTCCTGCCGCCCCTGCCCTGGTAAAAAAACATGTGCATTACGTCACCCGCCGGGAAGGTGGACGCGGCGCTGCACGCGAGATCTGCGAGATGATCATGGAAGCGCAGGACACCTTGGAGGCGCAATTGGCAATGTATCTCAAATGATCGACCGACTGGTTACCGCGCTTCCTGTCGTGCTGCTTGCGCTGTTGGTATTGACAGCGCCTTTATGGCTGAGCCAGTCGTTACGTACGTCTTCGCCGCAGGAGGGCGAGCTGGGGCGTCTTCCCGATTATATGGCTGAAAACTTCTCCGCTGTCGAGATGGGTGAGGATGGAACTACCCGCCATATGCTCCTTGCGAAGAAGCTGGTGCATTATGCGAATGACGATACGACCGATCTGGAGCAGCCTTATTTCATCGAAACCCAGCCCGGCAAGCCAGTTGTGCAAGTAAAATCCGACCAGGCGAAAATATCCGGCAATAACGAAAATATTTATCTGCTCGGCAACGTGATGTTGTTGCGGAATGCGGGCAAGGGTCGCGGAGAGACTGATTTGACCACCAGCTCGCTGCATCTCATTCCGAATGAGGATATTGCCAAAACCGATAAGCCTGTGGTGATTACCGAGAGGAACTCGGTTATCAGGGCTATTGGGATGGAAATGAACAACCGCACCAATGTCACACAGTTATGGTCGCAGGTAAGAGTTCTTCATAAAAAGCCGCATTAGTCTTGTCGCCGGCGCTTTCCTTCCTTATACATTCATGAGACCAGCTTTCACTATCTTTGTTATCGGAATGCTTTTCATCAGCCCCGTCCTGGCCGAGAAAGCGGATAAGGATCAGCCAGTCCATCTGGAGTCTGACCGCGCAACCGTGCAGGAAGCCAACAAGCTTGCGACGTTTACCGGTAATGTCGTGCTCACGCAGGGAACACTGATTATTCGTGCCGATAAGA
>DATJHX010000058.1:0-19806 GCA_035493655.1 Nitrosospira sp. | reverse complement strand
AATTAATTTGCGATTAACTTGACTTGTTACCGCCATCATTCAACTCGAAGCCGGGATGAGGGGAAAACACAGGCTTATCCGGAAGCTGCGAGTGATGCGTTTGTGTCCCAAATACCTCGTCCCAGAGTCGCGAGACAGCAGCAATGCCATCGCGCAAACGGCCTGCTTCGACGCGCGCAAATTTTTGCGTTTTGCTATGAGAGAGCGATCTACCCGCCAAGTCGGAATCTCCGCTCAATCGTAACCAATGCTGAATGCGCCGGAATTCCCGATAAGCGTTGAGCGCTCGTTCAGCGGTTTCAGCACGTACAAGACCCAATTTTTGGAAAAGTTTCAGTAACCCGATGTTGCCTACATTACTTGTTAATTCCGCGTAATCGCATGCATGGCTCAGGATCAGATATTGCACGATGAATTCCACGTCAATAATGCCTCCACGGTCATGCTTGACGTCGAATAGTCCGCTTGAATTGGGATGAGCGTCCAGCATTTTTTGCCGCATTGCCAGCACCTCACGTTTCAGGCTCGGCAAATCGCGCCGCTGACGGAGAACATCCCTGCGCGTCCTCTCGAATGCTTCCCCCACCTGCCTGTCCCCCGCGACGAAGCGAGCCCGTGTTAACGCCTGATGCTCCCAGACCCAAGCGTGATTCCGCTGGTATTGATCAAATGCCTCTACCGGGCTTACGAGCAGGCCACTGCTGCCATTCGGTCTAAGGCGCAGATCGGTTTCATACAACAATCCTGCTGACGTGTAGGTGGTTAGCCAAGCATTGATTCGCTGACTCAGTCTCGCGTAGATTTCCGGTGCATCGGGATGGGCATCATCATAGAGGAAAATGATATCAAGATCGGATGCATAACCCAGTTCCTTCCCGCCCAGCTTCCCGTAGCCGATGATAGCGAAAGCAGGCTCATGCCGATGCTTGTGCCTCAATCCCGACCAAGCCAGGCGGAGTACCTGACCGAGTATCAAATCAGCCAGGTCGGTGAGATGGTCGCTCAGCGTTTCGAGTGGGAGCAATCCTTCCACATCCCTTGCGAGCAACTGAAATACCTGCGCGTGGTGAAAATGCCGCAGCACATCCATTTGCTCTTCGATATTCTTACCATCAGGACCGCCTGCATCATCGAGTTCCTGCCTCAGCCTTGCGCTCGCTCGGGACCAATTTGGCATGCCCTGAAAATCGCTGGGGTTAAGCAACTCATCCAGCAAAATGGGATGGCGACTCAAATATTCGCTGGCCCACGGACTGATGCTGGCAAGCTTCGCCATCCGTTCCAATGCCTCTGGATGCTCTCGCATCAATGCCAGGTAGGCTGCGCGCCGGCTCACGCTTTCCAGTAATTGCAGCAAGCGCTCCAGGGTAGCGTCTGCGGAAGCGAATCTGGATGCGGTTTCGATTAGAGCAGGGATTAGCGCGTCAACCCGCTGTTTGCTTGAATCCGGCAACTGCCGGTAACGGCTGCCCGCGTAGAAATCCTGTAAACGCTGGATAATTTTTCCCGGATCAGAATATTCCATCGCATCCAGTTGCGCGGCCGTTGCCTGGGCTTCAACACCATCCTGTGCTTTCTGCTGTCCCAGCCATGCGAACGCATCCAGCGTTTTAGATTCTTTGGGCGCGGCAAAAATATGGTCAAAGTGACGAATGACATTATGCCGATGGCTATCGAGCTGCCGTAGAAAATCGACATAAGTAGCAAAACCCATGGCGCTCCCTATCAATGCCTGATCTGCGGAACTCTGCGGCAATGCCTGGGTTTGCTGGTCGTCCAGATATTGCAGGCGGTGCTCAAGATTGCGAAGAAAACGATAAGCGTCCGAAAGTTCGGTTACCGCTTTTTCCGGTAACTGCTGCTTTTCCCCCAAACGCTGCAATATGGCAAGGGTGGGCCGAAGGCGTAGATCGGGATCACGCCCTCCGCGGATCAGTTGAAATACTTGCGCGATAAATTCGACTTCCCGAATGCCGCCGGGTCCCAGCTTGATATTCTGATGCATGTCCTTACGCTTCACCTCCCGCCGGATCTGCGAATGGAGACTTCGCAGTGACTCATAGGCTCCGAAATCGAGATATTTTCGATATATGAACGGCCGCGTTATTTCCATCAATGCAGAAGCCTCGGCAGCCGGGCCGGCTATCACGCGGCTCTTGATCCATGCGTAGCGTTCCCACTCACGCCCTTGAGTTAAAAAATACTCTTCCAGCATGGCGAAGCTCATCACTAGAGGTCCGCTCTCGCCATAAGGGCGCAGGCGCATGTCCACCCTGAAGACGAATCCGTCGGGTGTTACGTCGTTGAGACTTGCGATCAGCTTTCGTCCAAGACGTATAAAAAAATCATGATTGGCTATGGACCGGCACCCGCTGGTTTCTCCATCTTCAGAGTAAACGAAAATCAAATCCACATCCGACGAAACATTGAGTTCGCCACCGCCGAGCTTTCCCATGGCGATCACCAGCATGTCCTGGGGCGCCTTGCTCTCTGCACCCAGAGGCAAGCCAAAGCGATCCGGGTTGCCAAGCCACATCTTCTGACGCTCCAGTGCAAAACGGATAGTGACTTCGGCCAGATCGCTCATTGTTGACATCACTTCGGCAAGATCTGCCAGCCCTCCCAGGTCGCGCGCTGCCAGGCGCAGCATGACCTTATTGCGCAGTCTGCGCAAAATAGCCTTCATGCCCGCTTCGTTATTTGCAGCATCGAAATATGCGTCAAGTATTCCCTCCATTTCCGCTCGGACCCACGGTTGATGCAAGCGCTGCTGAAGCTCAGCCAGTAGCTCGGGTTCGCCCTCGAGCAGGCGCTGCATATAACGGCTAAAAGGGAGAATCGATCTGATAATTTCTGCGGCTGGGGTATCGGCATGCATGGTTAGGAATTCGGGGTTAAAATAGGCATAAAATATTCTATTCCAACGGCATTGAGATTCAATTAGGATCCTGATCCGGACTGTTTTGGAATGGAACGAAGTACCGCAGGCCGTATCTAAAAAACCTTTGCGCAGACTTCTCCTGGATCGATGGCTTTGTTACCCTGACTCCGCATGCCGCGCAGCGATGGCGCGAGCGGTGCAGGCGCCTTCCAGTGTGGAGGAGCAACAAGAGTGGCCTGAACGGTGTCAGCCGGAAATGCACTCCTACCCATAAAGGGAAAAAAAGGGTTACGGTGAAAATCACGATTTTCTTGATGATGGCGACATTCGCCTCCTAATCCCAAGCGATCAGCCAGATTTAAGGTAAATCGATAAATCCTTCCGACTTTTGCCGCCTTGCCATACCCCTATTAAGATTGTTTTGCGCGTTGTGCAGAACTCGGGAAGTCAGATTGCCTCGAGTATAAAACTGGAACTATTTGTTGAACTTATCAGCAATTTTAGCGATCGCCCGCCGGAGCAGTATTCTGATCAGATGGTTTGCATGGGTTCTGATTCTCCTTGCCGCGTGCTTTTCTCTGCTGCTGCTATCGCTCCGCTACTGGTTATTACCGGATATTGAACGATACCGGGAAAATATCGCATCTGCGATAAGCGAGGCATCCGGACAACACGTAACCATAGGCGAAATTAGTGCGGACTGGGACGGTTTTCGGCCCCATATGATGCTGGGCATGATTCAGGTGCACGACAAGCAAGGCAACACAACCTTGCTGCTGCACCGATTGAGAGGCACGCTCTCGTGGCTCTCGATATTACACGGTAATTTTCATTTTCGCGAAATCAAGATAGATCGACCCGATCTGGTCGTGCGTCGCGATAAGAGGGGTGTGATCCACGTAGCAGGCTTTGCTCTTAACGCAGAGCTGGCCAACGATGAAAGCGGCTTCTCCGACTGGCTGTTGCGCCAGAGGCGGGTGATAATCAATAACGCCAGCATCGTCTGGCAGGACGATCAGCGCGCCGCACCGGAACTGGAACTGCTCATCAACCTGCGCCTTGAGAATCGCGGGAATCACCACCGATTTGGCATACGAGCGGTTCCCCCAGCCGGCCTTGCCGCACAAATGGATATGAGGGGAGACTTCATTGGCCAGTCCCTGGGTATCCCTGAGCAATGGCGGGGCCAGCTGTTTATTCAAGTAGATCGAGCGGACATTGCTGCCTGGTACGCCTGGTTACCCGTGCCGCAGCAAATCAAGCTGGACCGTGCCGCAGGAGCGCTGCGCCTATGGGCTGGGATAGACGGAGCAGATATCAGGAAACTGACGGCCGACATGCGCCTGCAAAATGTTAAAGCCCAATTGGCGGAAGGCTTGCCGGAACTGGAACTCATTCGCTTGCTCGGCAGGATCGGATGGCAGAAAATAAACGACCGCGGGAGAGAAGGCGCCGAATGGTTCGCGCAGAGGCTGCGTGTGGGAATACCGGGCAAACAGCAACTGCAACCGGTCAATTTCCTGTTGCAGGTCATACCAGCTCACGCGGAAAAAACCAGTAGCGGAAAATTGAGCGTTGAGGGGTTGAATTTAAAAACGCTTGGGAACCTGATGGAGTACTTACCGGTCAATGGGGCCTTCCGCGAGAAAATCAATACGGCCTTGCCGCGTGGAGAAATACACTTCGCGCGCGCGCACTGGAGTGGGGATTGGTCAGCACCTCTACGCTTTAATGCGAGAGGGAACTTTACTGATCTCGGTATGAGGAAATCCCGACATTTGCCTGCATTCAGCGGTATTACCGGAAATATCAATATCACCGAGAAAGGCGGCACCCTGAACCTCAAGTCAGAACGTATCAAACTCGAATTTCCTGATGCTTTCCATGAACCTCTGCTACTGGATTTCCTTACTGGCCAGGCAAGCTGGAGCGTACCAGAAAAGAATTCGGTCGCATTCAAATTCAGCAATATTTCTTTCTCCAATAGCAATGTCTCCGGATTAGCTTATGGAACTTACCATCTCAGGTCCGATGGTATCGGCACTATTGATCTGACCGGTCATCTGGCGCATGCCGACGCCCGTTATCTGGCGCATCATATCCCGGCTCAGATGGCAGGCTCTACTAAGGATTGGCTTGAAAAGTCGGTCGTTGAAGGAAAATTTGCCGATATCCGGCTTCATCTCAAGGGAAATCCTGCTGACTTCCCTTTCTCCCGGGCTGGCACATCCATTTTCAGGATGCACGCGCAAGCCTCCGGGATTACGCTCGATAACCTTCCGGGCTGGTCCAGGGTAGAAAACATTTCGGGAAATTTACACCTGCATGGCAACCGTATGGAATTCGACGCTGCAAAGGCCGATACCCTCGGCGCTCAATTAAGCAAGGTCGAGTTGACAATCCCCGATACGGCTGCCCCTGAGGTGATAGTGCAAGGCAAACTCCAGGCGGACGGCCCCACCCAGCAATTTTTGAAAGTTGCGGCAATGTATGCGGGTAATGACTATGGTGGTCTGGCGGACAATTTAAAAATTATGGGAAACGGGCGGCTACTGTTGAAGCTTGATATTCCATTACTCCATGCCGGAGGTGCCCGGGTGGCGGGAAACTACGAGTTCATCGATAATCAACTCGATGCTGGGGCCCGTACGCCTGGCGTTAGCAATATCAATGGCACGCTGGTTTTTAACGACTCAAAGATTCGGATAGAAAATTTAACAGGCCAGCTCCTAGGTGGGCCCGTAGTCATCAATACTGCCGATACGCCAGAGGGAGGACTTCTCCTTTCCGCCGCCGGCAAGGTTAACCTGGACAATCTTGACGAGCCGGTACTAAGCAGGCTCACCGGCTCCACCCTGCCCTGGCGGCGGTATTTACGTGGCAGCACCGCCTGGCGGGCATCCGTTCGCATGCGTAATAAGCTGGCCAACGTGTCCATCGATTCGACGCTGCAGGGTATCACGTCAAGTTTTCCGGAGCCGTTTTCCAAGGCGGCCGCCGATATCGTACCTTTGCGCTTTGAGAGAAAAGCCGGAGACCCGGATAAGGATGAAGTGGTCCTGACCTACGGCGGCCGGGCTGCTGCGAGGTTCAAGCGCGCCCGGACCGCCGATGGAGGCTACCGTGTGGAACGCGGCACAGTAAGTTTTGGGGGAGTGTCCGCAGCCTCGCCCGGCGAGGCAGGTATAACCGCGAATGGTATCTTGCCGGCACTCGACCTGGATCAATGGTTTGGATTTCTCAAGCAGTTCAATTCGAATTCGGAAAGCGCATCTTCTCCCGGCTTGACGGGGATCGATGTACAGATCGGCGTACTTGACTTTCTCGGGCGGCGGCTCAACGACGTCGCGCTAAGCGCCAACAGGGAAAATGGGACATGGTACTCCAGCGTCATATCCGAGGAAATTAACGGGAATATCATCTGGGATCCATCCGGCAACGGCAAAGTCGTAGCGCGATTGAACCGGCTGGTTATTCCCGCCGCCTCACCCCAGGCAAGTGCGGTAACGCAAACCCGCCCGCGCGAAAAGGACTTTCCCGCGCTGGATGTGACCGCAGACAATTTTGTCGTTGATGAGAAAAAATTAGGCCAACTGGAATTGATAGCCAGTCCTCATGCCAGGAATTGGCGCATCGAAAAACTGCATATATCCAATCGCGACAGTTCTATTGACGTAAGGGGCGTGTGGCAGAACCAGGCTACGCCACCGCGCGTACAAGCCATGCTCACGCTGGAGGCAAACGATCTCGGCAAGCTTCTTACACGCCTGGGTCATCCTGATCGCGTCAAGCGCGGCAGTGGTAAGCTTGAGGGATCGTTGTCGTGGTATGGCAGCCCGCAATCGATAGATTACGCCACCTTGTCCGGCAGCTTTAAAATAGATGCCGGACGAGGTCAATTTCCGAAATTTGAACCGGGTATTGGAAGGTTGTTTGGCATTTTTGATTTAAGAGCGTTGCCAAGACGGATTACGCTGGATTTTCATGATGTTTTCAGTGAAGGGTTCGGCTTTAACGACATTTCTGGCAATATTAAAATTGCCCGAGGCATAGCAGTTACGGATGATCTGAAAATCGAAGGGCCCGCTGCAAAGGTCATCATGACAGGCGAAATAAATCTGGAAACTGAAACTCAAAATCTGGAGATGGTCGTCACGCCTTCACTTGGGTTGGCTACCCCCGTGGTCGGTGTAGCCTCGATGATTGCAAGCAAGACATTGCAGAATCCCACTACCTCAAAGGAATATAATATTACCGGTACCTTGTCTGATCCGGTAGTTGTCAAGATATCGGGAGAGGCGAAACGACCGGAGGAAGCCGGAAATTAGTTGCCCGACCGTGCGCGCTAAACCCGGAGGAACTCCGCGTATGCGTTTGCGCGAAACTTTCATTGGCGAAACTGCGTCTTGACTAGATTTAGGAAGATCAGGAAAAGCGAGAACAAAAACCGATAGTCTGGGTCTACTTTTTGGGTCTACTTTTTTGGGTCTGCTCTTATTTGGCCTGAATTATTGCGATCTACTACGAAAATGAAACCTGTACCCGGCCCGCATATGCGTCTGTAAATATCGTAATAAACATTATGCCAGACAATTTAATTGATCAAGCCGGGGTAGTTTCTGCAGAAGCGCAGGTTGACCCGGCAACCGCTTTTATCCGTAATGGCTCTGTTCGTGTCGCCGCCATTCAAATGACAGCAGGCCCGGATATCCCGGAGAATCTTGACGAAGCCGCGCGGCTCCTCGATATGGCCGCTTCGCAAGGCGCGAAACTGGCGGCACTTCCGGAATATTTTTGTTTAATGGGAATGAACGATACTGATAGAGTGGCGGCGTGTGAACAGAATAATTGCGGACCTATACAGGAGTTTCTCAGTAATATGGCCCGCCGCCTCGGTATCTGGCTGATTGGCGGTTCGGTGCCATTGGCCTCCTCAAGGCCCGACAAGGTACGGAATAGTTGCCTCGTTTATAACGATTGTGGCGAACGGGTTGCACGTTATGACAAAATACACTTATTTGGACTGGAGCTCGGCAATGAGCGCTATGCGGAAGAAGAAACCATCGAGGCGGGTGGTGGCGTGGTTTCACTGGAATCGCCATTCGGGCGCATAGGTTTGTCCATTTGCTATGACCTGCGTTTTCCCGAGCTCTACCGTTCCATGGGAAAAGTGGATATCATTTTCGCCCCGGCCGCTTTCACCGCAACCACCGGGAAGGCACACTGGGAAACGTTGATTCGCGCACGTGCCATCGAAAATCTCGCGTACGTGGTGGCGCCTGCGCAGACCGGCCATCACCTAAACGGCCGCCAGACTCATGGGGACAGCATGATCGTGGATCCATGGGGAGTTGTGCTTGATCGGCTTCCAAGCGGATCGGGAGTCGTGATTGCGGATATAAATCCGGAGTATCAGGCCAGCCTGCGCAATAGCCTGCCAGCATTGAACCATCGCATCCTGCGCCACTGTTGAGTCTTAACCGCTACTTTTCTCGGTCCAATATCATGATTACAGAACAAATTCTTCAGCCTGCCGATCTTTTCGCCACTGCAAATCACTGCCTGCTAGCCCCGTATGAGATTGACACATCCGGGCTACAGCATGTGTTCGGGGAAATACTGACGCACAGAATCGAATATGCCGATATTTATTTTCAATATAACCGCGCTGAAGGCTGGTCTCTTGAGGAAGGCATCGTCAAGTCCGGCAGCTTCAATATCGAGCAAGGAGTGGGCGTACGCGCGGTGAGTGGCGACAAGACCGCATTCGCTTACTCAGATGACATCAGCATGCCAGCGCTTGTCTCGGCGGCGCAAGCTACACGCGCCATAGCGCGCCACGGCGCAGCGCAACAGGTTCAAGCGGTCAGGCGCAGCAGTGGGCGGGAGCTTTATTTGCCCCATGATCCTATCGCGAGCCTCAAAGATACAGAGAAGGTTGCACTGCTTGAAAAGCTTGAAGGCTATGCTCGCGCGCTCGACAAACGCGTCATCCAGGTTATGGCATCTCTCGCGGGAGAATACGAGGTCGTGCTGGTCGCCCGCAGTGATGGCCTTGTGGCGGCTGACGTGCGGCCCCTGGTGCGAGTATCGCTACAAGTCATTGCCGAGGAGAACGGCAAGCTGGAACAAGGCGTGGCGGGCGGCGGTGGCCGCTTCGATTATGCGTATTTTACTGACGAAGTATTGCGCGACTATGCCGCGAAGGCAGTGCATCAGGCAATAGTGAACCTGGCAGCCAAACCGGCGCCGGCAGGTACCATGACAGTTGTCCTGGGCGCTGGCTGGCCGGGAATTCTATTGCATGAGGCCATCGGACATGGATTGGAAGGGGATTTCAACCGCAAAGGCAGCTCCGCATTTTCAGGGCGCGTCGGAGAGCGGGTTGCGGCTGAAGGGGTGACTGTAGTGGATGACGGCACGCTTGCGCGACGGCGCGGCTCGCTCAATGTCGATGATGAGGGGAATCCGACGCAATGCACGGTGCTGATCGAAAACGGGGTGCTCAAGGGCTATTTGCAGGATAGTTTGAATGCGCGTCTGATGAACGTTCCTGTTACCGGTAATGCAAGACGTGAATCCTTTGCTCACATTCCGATGCCGCGCATGACCAACACTTATATGCTAAACGGTGACAAGAGCCCTGAAGAGATTATTGCGTCAGTAAAACATGGCCTCTATGCAGTAAATTTCGGAGGCGGCCAGGTGGATATTACCAGCGGAAAATTCGTCTTTTCCGCGGCAGAGGCTTATATGATCGAGAATGGAAAAATTTCTTATCCGGTCAAGGGCGCGACGCTCATCGGGAATGGCCCAGATGTACTGACGCGAGTGTCCATGATCGGCAATGACATGTCGCTTGACCCCGGAGTGGGCACATGCGGCAAGGAAGGTCAGAGCGTTCCGGTGGGGGTCGGCCAGCCGACCCTGCGCATAGATGGATTAACGGTGGGCGGAACCGCTTAGGTTCACCGGTACCTGGCAAGCGCCAACCCTTTGGGGCAACTCAATTCCTGCGAATCCGGAGATGCGCGGTGTTCTACGTTCCGCTTCATCTTCGCGGCGATGCTTTCCTCAAACCTTGACGTTGACAATCCTGGTGCCCGCCAGCCTGTCATGCAGGAACAGGCCGTCGCGATCGATCAACGCCCAAAATATTCCGCAACCAAGAAAAAGAATTCCGATCACTGCGAATAAATAGCGGGCAAGCGCCTGCTTCAGGCATAAGCGCTGCCCGTCCGAGCTGATCACGCGAAGTTTCCAGGTTTGCATTGGCAGTGTTTGTCCACCATGGGTCCAGAACCAGGTAAAATAAATACCGGCGATAAGCAGGAGATAAAGCTGAAATGCAGGGCGGAAGAGGATAGAGCTTGTGTCCCTGAAGATAAGGTGAAAAATAAAACTGGCAATAAACAGGACCGCAGTCAATATCAGCGATTCGTAAATCATGCTCAGCAGCCGTCGCCAAAATCCCGGCGCGAACGCTTTTATCATATCTGGAAATTTTGCCCGATAAATAGTTGAGACACGTTTTCGGCTGAAATCATTCTCATGAAGCGCGGCAACAAGCCGGGAAGGTCCGGCACATGCTCATGGCGCTTCTACTTGCCCTTCTACTTGCCCACGTCCGGGCTCTTGCCTTTGGTACCCGCGCCACTTCTGCTTGATTTCATCGCGCTTGTCCGGCGGCAACTTCTTTATCGTCTTATATTTTTCACGAACTATTTCCCGCTGTTCAGGAGTAAGGGAATACCAGTCCCGCATTTGCAACTGTGTGCGATGCTGCTCCGAGGGCTTCATGCCTGGATAGCGTTTGGCAATACCCAGCCATTTTTTTCTTTTTGCCGCATCCAGGTTATTCCACTCCTGGGCAAGCGGAGCCAGGACTTCCTTTTGCTGAGGCTTCAACTGCTCCCAGGACGGTTGCGCGGACTCAGCCGAAGCGTACGCGGAAAGCGAGAAGCATAGCCAGAACGCTGCCCATGCCATCCTTACGAGCCGTTTAGCCATTCATCGAACTCATCGTCGAGATAGGCGTTTACCGGCAGGTCATCGACAAGAAGCATGATGTCGATATCCTCGCTCTCGTCGCCCGGCTGGAGAGTCTGCCAATAGGTGATACCTGCTATGACAAACAGCAAGGCTATCACCGAGAGCAGTTTGCGGGCTCTATAATGCCAATCATGCCCATGCGCGGAGGCGCCCTGGCCGACACTGATCGTCGCTTCCGCCAGATGATAATTTTCCAGGGCCGCCCTACGCGCGGCTTGCAGCCGATTTAACGTCCCCTGCTTCATATCGTCCAGGCCGTGATCCAGCATTTGGGTAATTTTTCTTCCGATTTCGGGTTCACTCATAACTCAATTCCTTCTTTTTTCAAAGCCATGGCGAGGGTATGGGCTGCGCGCGAGCAGTGGGTTTTTACGCTTCCTTCAGAGCATCCCATCGCCTGTGCGGTTTCTGCCACGTCTAGTTCCTCCCAGTAACGCAGCAGGAAGGCCTCGCGTTGACGCGGAGGAAGGGCCTCTATAGCTTTCTCGATCAGCTTGATAAGCTGCGATTGCTCCAATTGTTTGTGCGGATTGTCAAAATTCGACGCTCCGTCAGTCTGCAAAGTTTCCAATGGATCGTATTCTTCATTTACGCCTTCCGGGTTGACGGGCGTCAACGATGAAAACAGAACGGTCCACAAAGAACGCGTTTTCTGCCGCCGATAAAAGTCTCTTATGGTATTTTGCAGAATGCGCTGAAACAAGAGCGGCAATTCTTCCGGCGGCTTGGCGGCATATTTCTCCGCGAGCTTCATCATGGAATCCTGAACGATATCCAACGCCAGTTGTTCGTCGCGCGCGGCGAACAATGCCTGCTTGTAGGCGCGCCGCTCCGTTTCAATCAGAAAATTGGAAAGTTCCTGTTGAGTAGCCAGGACAGTTGCCTATAGTGAGAGCGAGAACTTGAATAAAAGACAAGATTATCTTAATAATTTGATTTCCCCCAGCCCAGCAATATTAACAAATCATTGGGAAGCTTACCGGACAACGGCAGGGAACACGCGTGCGCTCGGGCAGGAGAAGAAACGGGACTATGAACAAGGATTGGCGGACTGCCGTTTCTGCAGGAGCAAGCATGCGGGTCCCGCCATTCCCGGGGTTAAGAACCAAACGCCTGAATTCGAGTCATAACCGAAAATTATAATTCCAGATCTGGTCATATTTCCACATCTCGTTCACCTGCGACAATTTGTCGCATTGTACAAGCCGCTTTTCCCCTCTACCATTAAGGTCTTCCGGCTTTGAAATAACAGGTCTGGAGGCCACGCACAAAACTTTTGTATATATGAAGGTTAGTGGTAAAATTATAATGCGACTGATTCTTAATTAGATTTACAATTACGACGCGGGAATTACCCGGAGCCGTTAGTTAATGCCCCATCCATCAGGGTGAAATACGGACATTCATCAAAAGACTCCCATGCAGCCTATTATCAGCACTTTTATCGCAAGAATATGCGGACCTTCCGTTTCCGCCTTCGTCGGCGCGAGAGGCATGAGAACGCTCGACCTGCTTTTTATGCTGACGCTGAGCTGTGTAATGGTGGCAGTTTTAGCTGTCAGTACGGTTTCCAATGCGGCGGAAAGCGTTCGCCCCTTTACTCCAGGGAGTCTTGCGCGAGTTCTGGAAGCCCGCCAGGGCAAGCCTTTCATTCTTATGCTGTGGTCGCTTGAATGCCAATACTGCCCGGCAGAGCTAAAAATGCTGAGCGAACTCAAGCGCAGCAATCCAAAAATGGATGTCGTGCTGATCGCAACCGATACGGTAAGTGATGTGCTGCAACTGAAGGCCCGCGCGCAAAGCTATGGGGTGGGCGAGATCGAGCAATGGGTCTTCGCTGAAGACATGCCGGAGCGTTTGCGCATGGAAATTGATGGCCGCTGGTACGGAGAGGTTCCCCGGACCTATTTTTACGATCGAAAACACCAACGCGAGGTCAAGACCGGCTTGGTCAATAAAAAGTTTTTTGAAGACTGGCTGGCGCGAAACGCTGTATCCGGGCCCGGAAGTTGACAACAATGATACTCAAGCGTAATCCCGCCTTCCTGCCTGGCCTGATGTTCGTCATAGCGGTGCATGGCGCACTCCTCTATTTCCTGCTCAAGCAACAGTTCATATCTCCTCCCAAGCAATTGGAAACGCTAATGGTCAACTTTATCCCAGCGGCCAGACCGAAGGAGGAACCCAAACCCGAACCTCCTGTACCGCCTAAATCCCAGCCAGTGAAAAAACCCCAACCCCGTCAACTGGTAGCGGAAACGCCGGCTGTACTCGAAAGCGAGCCGGTTGCACCACCCCCTGAGCCTGAGCGGGAGCCCGAGCCGGTCGCGGTGGCGGAACCCCCGCCGGCGCCACAGATGCCAGCCGGACCGGTGACGCTTTCCTCCGAGTTATCCGTTGCCTGCCCGGAATTGAACGCCCCTGCCTATCCGGCCCTTTCACGGCGGCTGGGTGAAGAAGGCAAGCTGGTGTTACGCGTGGAGCTGGATGAAAAAGGCCGCGTTAACGTGGCGCAAGTGGTAAACAGTAGTGGTTTCAAACGTCTCGACGAAGCCGCGATGACGGCGGTGAAAACCTGGCGCTGCAATCCACCCGTACGCAATGGCCAGCCGGTGCGAGCCGTTGCGCTGCAACCCTTCAATTTTGTACTGCAAGGAGATTGATCTCATGGAACAAGGCCTCGGATTCTCGCATTTTCTGACCCAGCTCGATGGAGTGGGCACTGCTGTTCTGGTGTTACTACTCGCACTCTCGGTAGCAAGCTGGTACCTCATACTTACCAAGGGCCTCACCAACTTTATGGCGGGCCGGCGGGCGGACGCTTTTCTCAAGCGTTTCTGGAACGCAAACTCATTGCAGGAAGTTAACTCGACGCTAAAGGAGAGTTCTGACGATAATGCATTCGCACAGCTTGCGCGGTTGGCCATGAATGCCGCAGCGGACTCTGAGAAACATGGATTGCAGAAACTTGCCGCAGCCGGCGGAGCAAGCGAGTTCGTTACACGCGTCCTGCGCAACGGGCTCGACCAGGAAGCGACACGAGTTGAAAATGGACTTACGGTAATAGCATCCGCCGGCTCGGCTGCTCCTTATATAGGTCTGTTTGGCACAGTGTGGGGTATTTATCATGCACTGGTTCAAATCGGCCTCTCCGGCCAGGGGACCCTGGATAAAGTTGCAGGTCCCGTGGGTGAAGCCCTGATCATGACAGCGCTGGGGTTGGCGGTGGCGATACCTGCAGTTCTGGCCTATAACACGTTCGTGCGCCGCAACCGCATCTGGCTGGCTCGCCTGGATGCCTTTGCACACGATCTCTTTGTGCTCGTGGCTGTCGGGTCGAAAACGAATAGCTCGGCTGGGGATGAACGGCCACTGCGGGTCGTTTCCCCCGTCGGGGCGGCGCCCAGTGAAAGGAGGTCGTAATGGCATTCGGTAGCATGGAGAGCGGCAATCGCCAGATGCCAACCGCTGAAATCAATGTCGTGCCGCTGGTCGACGTCATGCTGGTGCTGCTGGTGATATTCATCATTACAGCCCCCTTGCTTACGCATTCGGTTAAAATCGATCTGCCAAAGGCGGCAAGCACCCCCAACATTACGCAACCGGATCATATCGAGTTCGCGCTTCGCGATGACGCCAGTCTTTACTGGAATGGCGAACCGGTGACCATGGACGAGTTGGCTCCGCGCTTCGCTGAATCTGTGAAAGCAAATCCTGACATCGAGCTTCATATCCGTGCGGATAAACATGTTCATTATGAGTATGTGGCGCGCGCCATGTCGATTGCCGCAAAAGCCGGACTTGTAAAGATTGGATTCGTGACCGATCCTTCACAACGATAGGTTTCTAGGGAACCGCTGAACAAATCTCCGCTGGCGCGACGGCAGCTTCGCGGGATGGGATGCGCGAAAGGCTCCTAGCGAATGGCTGACCCCCTTCGCTAGGAGCCTGACAAGGCAGACCGCCTGCAAAGCCCCGTCCCTCCGGGTTGCGGTAAAATCGGGCGCTCATGACGTTGCGCTCCTTGGCATCGTAGTCTCAGCTACGACCAGCGTCGCGCGCCTTATGATCATCCCGATTTTAACAGCAACGCGCTCAGTGAGGATTTGTTCAGCGGTTCCCTAGCTGGATAGGCCTCCCGGCTTCGTGAACTGCGAGATATCGGTTTCCATCGCCGCTACCGATGGCATCACTATAAATTGATGGTTTATCGGAAACCCTACGGATGCATAATGGTCTGATGGTGTATTCGTCCATCCTCTTGCCTATTGATGCAGCCCCCAAAGCCACCTGTTACAGTTGCAAAGTCGAAGACGCGTGCCTTCAGATGGCCGCGTTTTTTTGTGCACTTTTCGATCGTCATTACGGCGGTATCGCTCGGCGTCATGTCATGGCTTATCGCAAAACCGACCTCCACCCGAATTCATCAAACCATTCCAGGGCAACGCCTCACTATCACGGCGACGCCGGATATCGACATCAGCCTTGATCACGACAGCACCGTAACTGTCAGCAATACGGAACCCCCAGGGATTGAGTTGCTGCGAGGCAACGCCTACTTCGACATCAAAAACAAGCGTGAAGAAAAGTTGCAGGTGAAGGTGGGCACTACTCATATCAAAGATCTGGGTACACGTTTCAGTATCAGGAAGCGATCTGATGGCGGCAGCGTTGCCGTAGCCGAGGGCCAGGTTCAAATTCAGGTCGAAACCGGAACGTATCTGGTCAGCTCGCGTGAACGAGCGGATTTTGACGGCAAGCGTGTCACGGGCCATAGAATGATCTCGGAAGCCGATATCGCTCCGTGGCGAACGAATAAATAACCGGCATCTGCATCAGTGCCTGTGCATGATAACTGCATGGATCTCGACCCCTGCCCGCCCTCTTCCCATTCCCTGCCTGATTTAGCATTTAGTTATTGAAGCCCGGCTGAAAGCAGGCCGCTCCGGACCATCACAGAGCATTATGGGGAGATAAGACTCATGAAGCCCGTTGCAATTTTCAGGCATATTCCCATCGAGGGCCCAGGCTATTTCGCCACTTTTCTGGATTCCCATTCCGTCCCGTGGCAATTGATCAAGGTCGACTCGGGAGAGGCAATTCCTCCAGACACCGACTCGTTTAGTGGACTGGCATTCATGGGCGGGCCCATGAGTGTCAACGACGATTTGCCCTGGATTTCACCGGCACTTGCACTCATCCGGCAGGCGGTAGCGGATGATGTTCCCGTTCTGGGCCACTGCCTCGGTGGACAACTGATGTCAAAGGCACTCGGAGGAACAATTAGCAGGAGTCCGGTCAAGGAAATCGGCTGGGGAGAAGTCAGTGCCATAGATGACCCGACTGCCCATGAGTGGCTTGGTGAGGTATCAACATTCGAGGCGTTCCACTGGCATGGAGAAATGTTCACCCTGCCGGAAGGTTCAACTCTTCTTCTTTCCAGCCCCTATTGCAAGAATCAGGCGTTTGCACTTAGCAAGCATCTTGCGCTGCAATGTCATGTCGAGATGACGAAACAAATGATCGAAACCTGGTGCAAAAAAGGTGTCGAAGAAATTGCCGCCACCATCAGCCCAGCTGTGCAGCGAACAGAGGAAATACTGACGGGCTTGGCTGAGCGGGTGCCGGCATTGAACAATGTCGCTAGTCACCTATACCAGAAGTGGATCTCGGGCCTTAAGAGCTAAAAATTGCAGATTCCCGCTTCCTGTGCACGCGCGCATTTTATGCCATCCATCTGCCAAGTCGAGATCGGCAAGGAGAGCATGTGAACATACAGCCTCGCAGTCTTGATGCGCGGATCAAAAGCTCTAATAGATTGTTCGCAAGCCCGATACAGACACCCTGTCTTTAGACTGATAACTTCTCGGCATCCGAATGACTCTATTAATATTTATGAATGATAAAGGACGTTATCATTCATAAACGGCACCATACGAGGGAGGATAAAAAGAAGCTGTAGACAATGTTAATTGAGCTGATTAAGATTAATTTAACTCGATTCAGGAGTCGCTATGAGGACTTGCATTGTCACCGCTCACATTCCCACCGAACTTGCCGAACAAATTGACCAGCTTGGTGGGCCTTGCTCTATCGGCCGGGTTGTTGGGAGCTTAGCTTAGGATATTTGAATCCAGGTTGCTTCGGATGGGATCTCGCCGGTGCTCACGATGAAGAGCATATACCAGCCAGGAGGCGCGATATTGTTATTACCCGGCACCCCCACTGTAACGAGACCGCCTGCCTGGCTGGTGATCGGCAAGTCGACAAGGCGCTGGCTACCATCAAATGAATGTGTCGTCACACAAGGCCGAATGAGGTGCGCCCATTTGAGGGTGCCGGCCTCAGGCGACAAAATGCTGACCGTTTGGCCATAGGCCCACTGTTCAGGCGCTGTAGTAATCCTCGGCCGCGGCCCATTGAAGAGGTAAGGAGGGCTGAATATCTCGAGCCGCATCTCTTCTTCAGGATCTTTGTCCCATTCCACATGAGTGCCCCCTTCAGGGTTTCCACCCGCGGTAACCACACGGCCGTCTGGCAAAAGGAGCGCGGTCGAATGGTAAAGTCGCGGCACTTCACATGCGGCGGTAAGCGTCCATGCGTCTGTAGCGGGGTTGTAGATCTCGGATTGAAGCCGTGCCAACGGCGCATCTTCTTGGTGGAGTGAGCCTCCTGTGACGAACACCGTTCGATCGGGTAACAGGACGGCATTCAAATGGAGTCGTGGCAACTCCAACGGTGCTGCCGCCTCGAAATGAGGGTTTGGCTGCCTAAAATCCACGACATCTACATTGTCGATCGCGTCCGTCTTATTCGGCTTTCCTGCCGGCCCGCCCCCCATAATCATTACCCGCTGATCCTGCACCGGCGGGAGAAGCACACTAGCGGATTGATTTCGCAAGGTTCCTCCAGTCGCACCTGGGACAATGACGGTTTGCAGGGGGTTATGGGTTAGATCAATGATGCATGGGGCGACCGGCAAGTCGTCATCCATTCGGCCGCCGCTAAAGAAGATGCGGCCATCAGCGAGCTGGAACATGTGTGCGTAGAGAGGCAGGCCGGTAAAGTCTCCAGGGAAATGATGCAACACCCAGTTATTTGTAACCGGGGAGTATATTTCCAAGGATTCATTGTGCGGGTTGGTTGCCGCCTCGGTCAGTCCACTCGCAGCCAACACCGTGCTGTCACCGAGGGTGATGACAGTGGGGTACCATCGCCCGTGTGCCATTGGTTTTATAAAGCTCCACTGCTGCACGACGGGATCGAATATCGTCGCATCCTCTCGTCCGAGGAAAGGGTTGTACCCTTTGGTTCCACCAGCAGAGAGCAGTCGCCCGTCCTGGAGTAGTGTGTCGCCCCCACAAAAGAAATCGAATGGCTTGCCGTCCGGAGTCCGGATCGTGTGGGGATGGAAAAAATTGGCCGGCATAGCGGCTTTTGGATCCCAGACGACACTGGTAAAAATCCCTTTGGCTTCATCACCGAAATCATGACTCGCAAACCGCGTGGCGCTGCTGCCCGACCCCGCGAAGAACAGCACTTTTCCTTTTGGCATGAGCGCTGCGTGAACCGCGAGGACATCGGAATGGAAGGGAAGCAACTCCCATTGGCCGTCCCGCTGCGGATTTTTGTCAAGCGGCAGCACGCGATAGTAGCCCGCGTTCTTGCCGGGCGGATTGTCGACCATCATCACCAACATCTCTGGTCTGCCATTCCGCATCATAATTGCGATACCTCCTCCTTGATTTGCCCACGCAAACCAACCGGGAACTCCACGCCATAAGCCCCATTCGCCGGAGATATTGCCACTCACTTCCAATCCCTTTCCGATCTTGTAAAACGCTTGGTTTTGCTCCGCTGCCCCGTCGATCTGAAAGATAACAATGTCTCTTTTTCCCGGCGTTTCTGAAACCACAGTTGCAATCCCGGCGCCTTCATTTTTCCACGGGAACCAACCGGGTACATCTTTCCACTCACTCCAACCACCCATCACCGCGCCTTGTGCATCCAGCTTCGCTCCCACCCGATAAATTCCGCGATTTTGCTGGGCTGCGTTGTCCACAGCAAGCACGACCAATTCCAGCGCACCATCACCATCCAGATCGGCCAAAGTGATTGCACCGTGTTGGTTCTCGAAAGAAAACCAGTCGGGGATCGCGATCCACTCTCCCCACCCACCCGATACGGTCCCATCCTGATCAAGTGCTTTGCCTACGCGATAGAAGCCCTGGTTTCTTCCGGGTGGACTATCGATCATCATCACGACCGCGTCCTGCTTTCCGTTGCCGTCAAGATCGCCAATGGCAATTCCAACGCCCTGATTTTCAAAAGAGAACCAACCAGGAATCTCAATCCACGGAGACCATCCTCCCGTTGGGTTGCCTACGACATCGATGTCGCGGCCGACGCGAAACAGCCCGCGATTTTTGCCTGGTGCAGCGTCCATCATCAGGACAACCACATCCTGCTGGCCGTTTCCATTCAAGTCTGCGATCGCTACGTTGCTTCCCTGATTTTCGAATGAAAACCAGTCTGGAATCTCCAAGTATCTGTTCGGCATATGTGCTCCCTTCACCGTTGAGGTTTACTGATGACGTGACTTATGAATTTTATCCGGCGGCTATTCGAATGGCAGCGTAAAAGATTTAAGCTCCATCCCGCATCGCACGTGCGCCAAGCACATCACCCAATCTGCGGCCTAGATAGAGGAGAGGGACGCTGGTTAAGGGTGAGAGAAAGGTGCGTTTACCACTCGTCAAAATGCGCCGTTTGTTATGGATAGAACACGTTGTCAATAAATCAAGGTGAACACGGCAGCCACGCCATTTTTTTGAACTGGCTATCGCAAAAATGGTCGTTTTTCGGAGATCACA